>CANFNL010000039.1 GCA_947448205.1 Bacteriovoracaceae bacterium | reverse complement strand
TGACTAGTGTTTGATTTTTCCAAACTAGCATAATGATAGGGAGAATTTTTCTCCCAATACAAACCTTTTGGTATATCACCGTAGGGGATCTCCAGAGCTATTATATAAGATCGATAGGCTGCTTGTTTTGTGTGAATGGCCAAGAGATCGTTAAATGGACTATTAGTAGCGACTACAATAGACTCGCAATTTACTCTCAACTCATTTTCTAATTTCACAAACGCATTTTTTCCTCCGTGAATTTCCACGACTTGCGAATTTGTATAAATTTTACCTTTTCTTTTTGTTATACACTTAGCTAGACCTATAATTAATTTAACTGGATTGAGCTGTAATTGGTCGGGATAACAAATAGCAGGTCCAGAATCAAATGAATGAATTGGAATTTGTTCTGTTAAGTAGACTTCAGAGAGATCTAGCCTTAAAATAGCATCTAGTTCAAGATTCAATATATCGAACATCTTTTGGCGTTTTAATTGTTCGTTATTTTCCTTTTCAATATTAAGGATATGCTCTTTTGATAAAAAATAATAACCATTGACTGTTTCAAAGTCACAATCAATATGTTCTTCGCGAATGATTTCAAGAGTCTCTTTTATCGCTGCAAGATGACTTTTTGCAACTAGCTTGGCAACTTTTAGGCCGTGATTTTTTTCTATGTTTAACCATGTATCATTTAGAGCATAAGCAAAATGAGCAGTGGATCTGCCACTTTGCCCACTGCCTAATTCGTTCCTTTCTAAGATGCAGACGTCACGGCCTTCTTTTTGTAATTGATAAGCCGTCATTAATCCTGCTAAGCCACCACCAACGATGCAGATGTCTACACTTATATTTTGTTCTAGCGGTTCATATTTTGGGATTGAAGTCTCACTCAACCATGAAGAAGTGCTCATATTGTTTTCCTTTTTTCACTATAAGCGATGAGCGGCAGCAAGCTTGCCAGGGCGCCTATTGTTGCAGAAGCCAGTTTTCCCCACAGCGTGTGAATAGGTAGTGAGGAGTAATTATAAATAATTGATCCACAAATTGACCCAGAGATTGAGACAATGGTATTTATAGGCCAACAGAGGCTATGTCCCTCTAGCATTAAATGAGAAATCCAACTAATCACAATTCCGACAAAAAAAATAATAATTACAACCACTAATCCTCTCCATTTTAATGGGAATAAGGAAGTTTTAATCAAATAAATTTTAATGAAAAATATAAAATTAGTATGTTGAATTAAGCTTTTTTAGATAAAAATTATGTTGAGTTATTAATTGCTTAGCTTACTTATGTCACTATTTATCTTGTCTTCTTGTTATTGATTATTAATAATTTCGACATGAATTTTTTAATAAAATCTTTTTTGCTCTGGTCGCTATTTTCATCTATTTTTAAGTCACTACGCGATGAAAAATAATTTCAAGCGCTTCTTAAACTACTTACTAAAATTCGCCCTTGCTTTTTTACTCTTAAGCCTAGCGAGCGTAATTGTTTATCGCTTCGCTCCCATTCCTTACACCGCACTGATGTTTTGGAAAAGCACTGATGCACTAATCAAAGGAGAGCCAGTAGGAATTAATAAAAAATGGGTTCCTATCAATGAAATTTCCAAAGCCATGCAAACGGCCGTGATAAAAGCTGAAGATGACAAATTTTATCAACATCATGGTTTTGATTTTGAAGCTATCGATAAGGCTATTAAGTACAATAAAACTCATAAAAAACAAAAAGGGGCGAGCACCATTTCCCAACAGACTGCTAAAAATGTTTTTTTATGGCCTTCTAGAAATTGGATACGCAAAGGAATGGAAGTTTATTTTACGGTATTGATTGAACTCCTTTGGAGTAAGGAGCGTATTTTAGAGGCTTATTTAAATGTTATCGAATTAGGCCCTGGTGTTTATGGAGTGGAAGCTGCTTCACAAAAATATTTTCATAAAAAAGCGAAGTCACTTACTTTAAGTCAGGCCTCACTTATAGCTGCAATACTTCCCAATCCAATTAAATTTAAAATCGACAAGCCTTCTGCCTATATATTAAAGCGCCAAAGAAAAATTATGGGCAGAGGCTTTGTAGTTGCTACTCAAAAATCTAGCCAAGAAAATGCTCAAAAAATTGAGAACGCTAGTCAAAATTCCGACGAGTTTTTTGATATTAAGTTTGACGAGGACGAGGAGCCGAGTGCTGATAGTACAAATCTTTAATTTTTAAGTTTGTATCAATGTGTTTTTGTCGGTTAATCGTTAGGTTTTCTCCGATTTATAAAAAGAAGCAGTGAAGAATTCTTAACTTGTACCGACAAGTATGTTCATGATGAACAAGCCTCTGCTTTTAACTTTACTGCTAACGTGTGCCTCAATTGTCCAGGCTGAGCATAAAGTTTTTGATATTGATGAAGAAATTAATTTAAATGATCCTTGGTTCAATCAGTCTAAGTCAGATGAAGAAAACTTCAAACGCTTAGTTAAAAGGCTTGAAAAGATTCCCAGTGGAAAAAAAGTGATTGAAAAAGCCACTGTCAAAGCAGCTCAAAAAGGTGCGACTCTTTATGATGTTGTGGCCATTGGTGATGGCTCTCTTACGGATACAACTCTCATCAGGCGATTTTCAGCCGCGGATCCCACGCAAGTCGTCTATGAAACTAAATCAAAAGTCTATTTAAATCGCCACTTGAAAACTCTCGATGCCCTCTTGGATTTTGCCCATGAATTGACTCATTATACTTATCGCGAAGCTTTTAATCCTTACGATTACCACTTTACTTTAAAGGATTTTATTCGTGGCACGGTTGAGGGGCGTGGCGGCGAAGTCGATGCCTATATGGTCGAGTGCAAGGTCCTTTTTGATTTATTGCCTGGAAGCGGAGTTTCGCGATCAAATTGCCAAAAAGTAGTCGACAAAAAACTTGGGACAATCTCAAAAGAATTAGGCATTCAGGAGTTTTACAAAGTGGGAAGTCACTTTAGTAATTTCAAAAAAGATCTAAAAAAATTTTCGCTTTCAGAGCAAGATATGCCTCTGGCAACGGATTCAGAGGCGCTTTTTATTTCTTCTGCTTGGGGGCTGCCTTATCCTGTCGCAGCGGTGAAGGAATACAGCAATATAATGGATCGGGTTTGCAGAAATGATCAAAATCGCCTTAGCTTAATTCAAAATAAAATCAATCGAGCTCCCGCCAGCAGCACTGGTTCCGGTAGTGAAGAACAAAACTCCTACAAAACAATGTTCGAAGATTTCAAAATCCGTTGCAACAAATTCAGCCAAAACTAGCACAGCTTAACGATTGACGATGGCCTGTGTGATCGGTAAATTTATGTAATAATTGTGAAGATTTAATCTGATAAAATTGTGCATACAAAATAGGGAGCACGAGATGCAAGACAGCGTCGTTTTGATGAAAGTTGATGATTTTTTAAATTGGGGTCGCAAGAACTCACTTTGGCCGATGACTTTTGGTCTCGCTTGCTGCGCGATTGAAATGATGGCCACTGGTGCTTCTAAGTACGATCTCGAACGTTTTGGTTGTGGTGCTTTTATGGCAACTCCTCGTAGGGCCGACCTTATGATTGTTGCAGGTACCGTAACATTTAAAATGGCCACAAGAATTAAAACTCTATATGAGCAGATGCCTGAGCCAAGATATGTTTTATCAATGGGCTCATGTGCAAATAAAGGTGGCCCTTACTGGCAACACGGCTATCACGTTCTAAAAGGTGTTGATGAAGTTGTTCCTGTGGATGTTTATGTTCCAGGCTGTCCTCCAAGACCAGAAGCTTTAATTGAAGGTATCATGACTCTTCAAAAGAAAATCGCAAACGAAAGACTATTGCGCGATCGGTGGGTAAAGAATGCATAATCTAATCGCAGACTATTTAAATAAAGTTGTTTCTGGCTGTAGCGCTAAAGTAAACGAAGTCAGCATTGGTGATAAATCAATCACGATTGATTCTTCTTTTGTTCTTGAAGTCTGCAGAGCACTTAAGACTTCAAGTGAATTTGAATTCAATGTTCTTCAAGTTATCACAGGTACAGACTATCCAGATAGAATTGAGATTTCATATATTCTTGCAAGTTTTACAAAAAATTTGGAGCTTATATTAAAAGCAAATCTTCCTCGTGGTGATAAATCGAATCTTCCTAAAATCAATTCAGTTGTCTCGGTTTGGAGTGCTGCAAATTTTCAAGAGCGCGAAACTTACGATATGATTGGAGTTGATTTTCTCGGTCACCCAGACCTAAGAAGAATACTTTGTCCTTATGATTGGGATGGACATCCCCTTCGTCGCGATTATGTTGTACAAGAAAAATATCTCGATATGGTCGTAAATCCTCCAGAGAAAAATAATACAGACGATCAACTTTTTGGAAAACGGTTAAAAGAGCAATTAGGTGATCCCAAAAAAGTTTCTGCAAGTTGGAAAGATAGCTCGGCCTCAGAAGAGAGTGAAGCAAAGGATGGTGAGTAAAATGTCATCTCATACAAACACAAATGAAAATAAAATTATATTAGGTGATCAAGAAGTATTAAAATCTGATTTACTAACATTGAATATGGGACCCCAGCACCCTGCAACTCACGGAGTTTTAAGAGTAGAAATTAAAACCGATTCTGAAATCGTCGTCGATGCGATCCCTCATCTGGGATACCTTCACAGATGTTTTGAAAAACACGCCGAAAATGTAGATTACCGTGGAGTTATTCCTTTTGTTGACCGCATGGATTACTTGGCGGCCATGAGTATGGAATGGGGATATGCTTTAGCTGTAGAGAAAATGCTTGGAACAGAAGTCCCAAAGCGCGCAGAATATATCAGGATTTTAGTCGCTGAACTTCAAAGAATTGCTTCTCACTTAGTTTTCTTTGGAACTTATGGAATCGACCTAGGAGCATTTACAGTATTCCTATATTGCTTTGAAGACCGTGAAGAAATACTACGTTTATTTGAAGAGCTCTCTGGAGCTCGCATGCTTTATAATTATATTTGGATTGGTGGTGTTTGGAATGATATCACAGATGATCAACTTGCCCGTGTAGCAAAATTTGTGGATCGTTTCGAAGGCGAGCTTCATAAATACAACAATCTGGTCGGGGAAAATAAAATCTTCATTGGAAGAACTGCCAATGTTGGTATTATAACCAGAGAGCAGGCTCTTGATTACGGAGCCACTGGACCTGTTCTTCGTGGTTCAGGTGTAAAAAATGATCTTCGCAAAGACCGCACCTATGGAATGTACGATAAGTTCGAATTCGATATTCCTGTTGGATCTGGAGAGAAAGGAACAACAGGGGACTGTTGGGATAGATACAATGTTCGAATTCGCGAAATGTTCGAATCAGTAAAAATCATTAGACAGGTTCTTGCTGGAATTGAAGAAGGTCCAGTAATGGGCAAAGTTCCAAAAATTATCAAAGTTCCTGCTGGTGAAATTTACATGAGAACTGAATGTCCACGAGGAGAATTAGGATACCATTTAATTTCAGATGGTGGAAAAACTCCTTATAGATTAAAAGTGAAGTCATCTTGTTTCACTCACGTATCGCTGCTTCCGGCAATTGCTCCCGGGCAAATGGTGGCCGACTTAGTCGCATCGATTGGAAGTATAGATATAGTTCTAGGCGAAGTTGATAGATAAAATCGAATTTAAGAAGGAATAATTATGGAAACAATTCACCTTAAAAAACATATTGAACCAGATCTCACTTTTACTCAATGGTTTAAAAATGTTTACGGCGCTGTTAAGACGACTGCTATTGGTATGGGAATTACCTTTAAGTATGTTTGGGGTCGCGATGTCGTAACAATTGAATATCCAGAAGTCAGAGAAGAGCTTCCAAGCAATTCACGCTCACGTCTTTTTAACGATGCTGAAAATTGTATATCTTGTTTGCAGTGTGCAGTCGCTTGTCCGGTTGATTGTATCTATATTGCTGCTGTAAAAAGAGCGACAGATGCTCCTAAGATTAAAACCAAAGATGGCACTCCAATTCGTCTTGATTTAAAACAATACACAATTGATACTGCCCTTTGCTGTTATTGTGGACTTTGTACGACGGTTTGTCCAACTGAGTGCTTAACTCACACTACTGATTATGAATTTGCTTCATACACACTAGCGGCAATGAAGTATGATTATCTTGCCCCTGAAATTCGCGCTTGGCGAACTCGCATAGTCAAAGCTTAGTTAAAGTTTAAATAATCTTTTATCAAAGCCCCTCTACAAGAGGGGCTTTGTTTTAGAGTCAACTGATGTACAATGAAGTCTTTTTTTATTTTTTACGCCTAGGTCTTCTTGGTTTTGGAGGCCCTCTCGCCCTTATTTCATCCATGCAAAAAGATTTAGTCGAACAAAAAAAGTGGCTGAGTGAAAGTGAATTTAGCAGCGCTTTTTCACTAATCAAAGCTATGCCAGGGCCGATTGCTTTTATGACTGCAGTCTTTTTAGGTCGTCATCGTGCAAGTTATGTTGGAGGTTTTCTGGCCGCAATCGGTTTAGTCATTCCTCCAGCAATCTTGATGATCTTATTTTCACTCTTTTTTAAAAATCTAGGAGCTCTAGGTTACTCACAAATTATTTTATTAGGAATGCAAGTATGTGCCCTTGGGGTGATTTTGGGATCCCTAAAAGGTTTAGTAAAAAAAAATATTCAAGATGCTATGTTTTGGTTTTTAGTTATTATTGCTGGCTTTATAAATTATTTTTATCCACAAATAGAACCTATCGTTATTGTCTCCTTTGGTCTATTGGTCATTGTCTTTAAAAAATTTGGCAGAAAGAATGCTTTATCTGAATTGGGCTTATTATTTTTGGTCTGCTTTAAAGCAGGTGCACTAGTCTTTGGATCTGGATTAGCTATAGTTCCTATGCTCAAACACGATGTGGTAACAAAGTATCATTGGCTCACGAATGCTGAATTTTTAGATGCATTAGCCTTTGGTCAGATGACACCAGGGCCAGTTGTGATAACTGCTACTTTTATTGGTCATCATTTGCATGGAGCTGTGGGGGCCATCGTTGCCACTGTGGCTATTTTTCTTGCTAGTTTTTTTCATATGATGACTTGGTTTCCAACTATTATTAAAAAAGTCCAAGGTCAGCTTTGGATAAATGATTTTATTTTTGGTGCAGTTGCTGCTGTGGTTGGACCCATTATTGTAACGGTATTAAAACTCTATCAAGGCCTAGAATTTAGTTATTTGAATATACTCTTTTTACTCTTATCATTCATTCTCAGCCTAAAGGCAAAAATTCCTTTGTGGCTGATTATTCCTGGAGGAGGAGTCTGCTTTCTCCTATTAAAGAAGTCACTAGCGTAAATGGTTGCAAAGGAGCAAAAAATCTATTCTACTGATTTCTCTTTTCTAGCAAACATGCGCTTCATTTGAACAAGCCATTCATTCCAAAGACCATTTCCTTCGTACACTTGATCAATGACTACAGTGTCGGCAAATAAATCGTGGAGAGTTTGATGTTTCTTGGTAAAGAGGGCCATCCAGTATCCAAATCCTAAAGTGCAGGCCGATAACCAAGAGGCAAAATAACGAATATAAGCATCTCTTAAACTGAGTTGATCACCACTACTTTTGACTACTGAAATTTCAGCTAAATACTTTCCAGGTGTCGCTCTGAGATTTGAAGATTCAAATACTGGTTTATAAAAAAATGGAAGTATAAACCCTAGAGGTAAAAGGACAACTAGTCTCATGCAAAGTCCACTAATGGCCACTAGAATTATTGAATCAATAATAGCTGCCGCTGCTCTTCTCCAAAAACTTGTATATTTCATTTTACAACCTTTAATTTATTTTTAAATTCTATCAATAAACCTTTCAAGTAATCTCCTTCATGAAATCCTTTAAGCGCCTGGCAATCATCACTAAGTTTAAAACGCTTTCCAATCATAACCTGATTTTTAAATTCGGAAGTTTCAATTATTTGTTTTAATTTTTCTTCAAACTTATTCCAACTAATCGTGTGAGTATTTAAAAAAACAAATAGTGATCCATTGCTGTCTAAAAGCTTTAGCATTTGAGGCAATAAGTTTTCGTATGATTTGAGGGCGCTGCTTGTACTATGGCCATCACTTGAAGCACTTGGAGGATCACAAATGATAGCTTCAAAACTAGCATTTTGAGCTATTAATTTCTCCAGCGCTTTTTCGGAGGGCATACAGAGGGAAGAGTGAGATTCTGCATTGAGATCAGAATTCAGTGCAATGTTTTCATCTAGCCATTTTAGGTATTTCGCCGAGAGATCAACAGAGACAATGTTTTTTGCTCCTAGCTTTAAAGCAAAAAGCGAAAAAGCTCCAGTGTAGCTATAAAGATTGAGAAGAGATTGAGCATTTTCCAAATAAGGACGCATGAGTTTTCTAATTGCACTCATATCAGTGTAGATGCCAAAATCGTAGTGAGCATTTATTTTTATCTGATAATTAATGTTGTACTCATTGAGAATAAATTCAGATTGAGTTTTGCCGCTTATTGAACGAATAGCTTTTTGTTGATTGAAGTTGCGCTCTTGAATCCATATTTCTTCGATATTCAGTTTTTCTTGTAAGATCGCAATCAAGTCAGCTTCAACTTCTTTCCAGAACAGAGCATAATACTGAATAAGAATTTGATTTTTTAATTTCAAAACTAAAAGACCTGGAAGGAAATCACTTTCACCATTGATAAGATAATAATTCTCTCTCTCTAAACTTAAATTGAACTTTTCTCTTTTTTCAAGAGAGGAGAAAACACGCAATCTAAGCATTTCTTTAAAGTTGATCTCTTTTTTCCAGTCCTCGGGATTTAGACTCCAAAGTCTAGCCTTTACCTTTTTATGTTCGGGATCATTTATCAAGAGAGCAATTTCTTGTCGATTTTTCTCATCTACGCCAATGAGAAAAAAAGTATTTTGTGGAAAACGTTTAGTGTAAGAGTCTTCTGTGATCCAGGGATGACCAAGTTTTAAATATTTGCATGAGGCAGGATGAAGATTAGCTTTTACCGGAGCTTTTGTTGATGGGCTCATCGGTATTTTTCTGCAAGAACAACCTCGGGACTTAGTGGTCTCAAAATGTGTAATTCGTCTATACTGTCTTCAAGAAGTCGCAGTAGCGCATTTGTGATTTTAAAAGGATCTTCAAATTCCATTATACTAAATTCAATTAATCTTTTTTGGAATGATTTATCAACAGGACCATAAGGATTGAGCTCGATGCAAATATCGTTTAATTTTTTGATCCGAGCTTCGAGTACCTCGATTTTTTCTTGCAATTCAATCGAGATTCCCACAACGGAATTATCATTTTTAACAACGCTCGAATGACTATTTTTCATGAGGTAATAATTTCAAAAAGCACTAGTGTAGTCAACAATGTTTTGGCCTTAGTATTGCTTTGAAGCATTTGGGAGTATCTTTATGAAACCTATCTATTTTACACTTTTAGCTTATTTTTTTCTTGCCATCGCCTTAATCAAATTACCAGAACAATTCTGGGAAGATTTCTTAGTTAAAATAACTAAAATTCAGTTTTTCTTAAAACGTATTCCTAAGTATTTACCAATTATTAAGGAAATTTGGTGGGGAGAAGAGCTACTGGTTGAACTTCAAGAATCAGAAGTAAAAATAGCCTTTGGTTCAAAATTACTCCCTAGGCAGTTGGCCCAATATAAATTTTATTCTGCGCTTTTAGAGCAAGTATTTGACTCTAATCGCAAACTTGGCATAGGCGTTAAAAAATTTATAACTGAATTGAGGAAAGCCTTGATTCAAGATTTGCAATTTGAAAGAAAAATTTTCAATGAATGTATCGGATCAATCCTGCAGTTTTCAGTTATTTCCCTAACTACTTGGAGCTTTGTTTTTCTCTCAAATAGACTAGTTAATGTTCCCTTAATTAAATCAGTTGCAGTTGCCATGCTTGTCCTTCAACTTTTTGGAGCAGTGCTTTTTTTTATTGCTCTCAAAAAGATAAAATTCCATATATTTAAACATTTTGAAAAAGTTTTTTTGGAGTTGTATAGTTTAACTATTTATCTCGATGTAGGCTTGCCGTTAAATGAATGCTTGGAGCGCTCGCAGATCATGCAAGGAAGCTTAATGAATGCTTCTGGCTTCTCACTTTTTGCCATCCGTGTTCGAGCACTTCTGGAGCGCTTAAAGCACTCCGGAATATCTCCCAAGGAAGAATTACAAGAAATTATTGAAGGAGTATGGCATTTACAATCGGAAACTTTTTTTAAGTTTACTAAATTAGTCCAAATTTTAAAGTTTACTATTTTAGCGTTTTTCTTCCTGCCAGCTTACTTTTTATATCTCTACTCAATTTTTCAATTTTTCATGGAACAATAGCAAGTTTTTAGGTACTTTAAAGAGGTTAAAATTAGCCAGCAAAGGAAGTTCCATGTCATACGTAAACGACAAGCAAATTATTTATTCCATGAATAAAGTGGGTAAAGTCTACAAACAAAAATATGTCCTAAAGGACATTAGGCTCTCTTATTACTACGGCGCCAAAATTGGCGTCTTAGGGTTAAATGGTTCTGGTAAATCAACTCTTCTTAAAATTATGGCGGGCCTTGATAAAGATTATCTTGGAGAGACGACACTCGCTAAAAATTATACCGTCGGATACTTAGAGCAAGACCCTCAACTCGACTCTAATAAAACAGTTCGTGAAATTGTCCAAGAAGGAGCGCAAGCGGTCGTTGATTTATTAAAAGAATTTGACGACGTTAATAATAAATTTGGCGAAGAATTATCTGATGCCGAAATGGAGAAGCTTTATGCTAAACAAGCTGACCTTCAAGATAAACTCGATGCTTGCAATGCATGGGACTTGGATTCACGACTTGATTTAGCTATGGACTCATTAAATTGTCCTCCCGCTGATCAAACTTGTGGTGTACTCTCAGGTGGTGAAAAACGCCGTGTCGCTTTATGCCGGCTTCTGCTTCAAGAGCCCGATATTCTTTTATTAGATGAGCCCACCAATCACCTTGATGCGGAAACAGTTTGGTGGTTAGAGCGCCATCTCCAAGCCTACAAGGGAACAGTCATTGCAGTTACCCATGATCGATACTTTTTAGATAATGTTGCTGGCTGGATTCTAGAGCTAGATCGTGGTCAGGGAATTCCTTATGAAGGAAATTACTCTGGATGGTTAGAGCAAAAATCAAAACGCTTAGCTTCTGAAGAAAAACAAGAATCAAAGCGCCAAAAAGCCATGAAAGAAGAATTGGAATGGATTCGCTCTGCTCCCAAAGCTCGACAGGCTAAATCGAAGGCCCGTATTAGTGAGTACGAAAAGCGCCAGCAAGTTCAAAGTGAGGCTCGCAACGAAACCAATGAACTCTTTATTCCACCTGGGCCTCGTTTGGGGCAACAGGTTGTCGAGTTTGAAGATGTCTCAAAAGCCTATGGCGATAGACTTCTTTATGAACACCTTAATTTTAAACTTCCACCTGGTGGAATTGTTGGTGTGATTGGTCCCAACGGAGCTGGTAAGACTACGCTGTTTAGAATGATTTCAGGTAAAGAGAAACCAACTTCTGGATTCATCAAAATCGGCGATTCAGTAAAATTAGCTTATGTTGATCAAGACAGAACCCTCGACCCAGAAAAAACGGTTATTGAATGCATTTCAGGGGGGCTTGATCTTTTAAAACTTGGTGGTCGCGAAGTGAATGCTCGCGCTTATATTTCACGATTTAATTTTGCTGGTGAAGATCAACAAAAGAAAATTAAAGAACTCTCTGGAGGAGAAAAAAACCGAGTCCACTTAGCCGCGATGTTAAAAGAAGAAGGAAACGTATTATTACTCGATGAGCCTACCAACGATCTCGATGTAAACACTCTTAGAGCACTAGAAGAAGCATTGATGGAATATGCTGGCTGTGCGGTGGTTATTTCCCATGATCGCTTCTTTCTAGATAGAATTGCTACCCATATGATAGCTTTTGAAGGTGATCAGGTAGTATTTTTCGATGGAAACTTTTCAGATTATGAAGAGGACAAAAAGAAGAGATTAGGGGATAAAGCACTGGTGCCAAGTAAAACTAATCATAAGAAACTCACGAGATAATATGAAGGACTAAAATGGAAAATAATTGGATAGTTGCAAAATTTGGTGGAAGCTCAGTTCGCGATGCTCAGGCAATGCTACGCTGCTGCCAAATTATAGAAAATAATCCAAAAATTAAAGTAGTAGTCATTTCTGCCACCCAAAATACGACCAATCAATTGGAGACAGTCTCAAAAACTGCTCAAGTTGGCGATGGCATGGGCTTAGAATTAGTAGTAAATGAAATTATCAATAAGCATATCTATATTGCTCGAGAACTCTTTACGAGTCCTGCCGTTTTACTTGAGCTTGAGGTTCTTTGTGGTGAACTAAAAGCTTTAGGTGCTCTCATCTTGAAAGATCGTCTATGCTCTCCTGCGACCATGGATGAGCTCAACAGTCTCGGTGAGAGAATGTCTTCGTTACTTTTTGCTGATTTACTTAGGCTTCGAATACCAAAAAAAATAGTTCAATTATTAGATGCGAGAAAAATCATTAAGACTAATTCTGATTTTCAAAAAGCTGAACCACAAATTGAATTAATTGCTAAAAATTGTGAAAGTCAAATTCTTCCTACAATTAATGATGAGACTCTTTTTGTGACTCAAGGATTTATTGGATCGGATTCTGAAGATTGCACAACCACACTTGGTAGGGAGGGGTCAGATTATTCAGCAACCTTAATCGGTGAAGGAGTAAGTGCAAGTCTCGTTCAAATTTGGACCGATGTTACTGGAATTGCTAGCTGTGACCCTAGGCTTGTCGATGAAGTGAAATTCATCAAAACAATTTCTTACGATGAAGCTACGGCCCTGGCCAGTCTCGGTGCCAAGGTCTTATTTCCCTCTACACTATTACCAACGAAAAGAAAAAATATTCCTGTCTTTGTCGGATCTTCTTTATATCCTGATCGAGGTGGAACATTGATAACACAAGAGCATGATTGTGCCTTTAGCTTAAAGGCCATTAGCCTTTTGGAAAATAAAGATGGTGCTTTCGTCTCTTTTGTAGGTACTCATATAGATAAAAAAAATGATTTAAAAAATATTCTTTTATCTTACTTGGGAGCAGATTGTTTTCAGTTTACTAAGGTCAACATTCACTCTATTACATTTAAAATAGATCAATCAAAATTAGAAAAGTCCTTGGCCATAAAAAAAGCTCATTTAGCCCTGTCTAAGTTTATTTAATTATTACTATAGACTAATTCATAGAATGGGCTTTCAGCTTCAGAGCCTATAATCCTAGCAATTTCTTTTATTTTTTTATCTTCTATTTGAATGACGTAATCAATATTTTTGCAGGCTAATTTGATAATCAAAGAAAAGTCGAGTTCCTTGTTTTCAGAATAGAGTGAAAATAAAAGGGCAATTCTCGTTATGGCATCTACTGCTGAATTAGCGTGAATAGTGCTCATTAACCCTTTGTGGCCTGTATTCATTGCCAGCATGAAAGGCACAACTTCTGTCGAGCGCATTTCTCCAATGATTACTCGGTCAGGACTCATTCGTAAGGCGTAGGCACAATACTCCTTTAGGGATTTTTTGGCCACTTCTGGTTGTGCAAGCATAGATGTTTGGTTAGGGGAGAAAGTCATTATTTCGTGAGTATCTTCTAGAATAACTACGTGCTCATCAGTTGGGATTTCTTTAAATAATGCTCGCATAAAAGTAGTTTTTCCTGAGCCTGTACTACCAGAGATTAAAATATTTTTTTTATTTATAATTAAACTTTTTAAAAATGCTATCACTTGTTGATCATTCTGGAATTGATCTAAGCCAGGAGTAATATTTTTAATAGACCTTAAAAATACCTTAGATTTTCGGTTTGCTGAAGTGGAGTGATGAATAAGCGTAACTCTATATTCTTTATCAGCAAGAATTGCCGTAAAACTAGCAAATGGATTAGAATAATTCCATGCCACAGCATTGCGAAGAGCAAAGATTTCGAAACAAAGTTGATAATCATCCAGAGTTAAATTGTTAATTTGGATCATTGACTTTTGATTTGGAGTAATGAGCTGGGCTGATTCATTGGAGTGAAAAATAATTTCATTGAAATCATGGTCAATTAAAATATTCTTGATAAAAGAATATTGATCAATAGCATCGAACCATTCATTCAAAAAGTGGACCTCTTCTGAAGTATATTCGGAAATTCCAAGTTCTAAAAAAGTAGAAGCTAAAACATTTTTGAATTCGAGATTTAAGTCTTTTGCACATAACTTTGCATAGTGAGATTTAAATATTTCCAAGACTTCAGTTTTATAATTAGTTAATATTTTTTTATTCATCATTTTCTTCGACCTCTATGATACCGTTAATACTTTTGAAATTACTCTGATCACTTTTAGATTTAAATAATTCTCCCAAAAGTGGGATGCTGCTTAAAAAAGGCATTGAATCTAGGGATCGTCCATCAGCTTTAAGGCTAATTTGAAAAATTTTGGTAGCAATTTTTAGGGGAATGACAATTGAAGATTTTTCTTTATTACCAGCAATACTGACATTTCCCGAAGCATCTGTTGATGGCTGAGTCAACTCTGTTTCAAAGTTAATTTTTACATTTTCACCAAAATTTTCGAGCGACATTTTTATCTTGAGACCTGCAAATTTCCATTCGGTAGATTGAACATTATTTGAATTAACATTTTTAAATGGGATGTCAGCTCCTAATTGAACTTCGGCCGGTGTTAGCGCACGTATGAGCATTTGAGGTTCTGCTAATGTGCTTAATCTTACTTTTTTCTGGGCAAGTAATACCGAATTTTTTTGAACAATTTTATCCATTGGCGTATTAAGAAAATCTGATAGATTTCCACTGACTTGTTCTAAACCAAGCCTTAAGTCTTCGCCATCAATTTGTTCCAGTTGAATGAGCTTAAGTTTTAATTTGTAATTTTTTTTAAGTTGCTGATTATTGGTTTGCACTAATTTAATTTTATATTTATCGATTAATAGATTTTTTATAGAATCGCTTGGAGATTCGTTTTCAGGGTAAAAACAACTGACTTCGGAAAACTCAGTAGCGCATTTGATTGAATCTTTATAATCATCAAAGAAAGCTGAATAGATTTTCGCAAAAATTTTATTTTTTAAACTTGGATCCAATTCAACTTCATCTAATATCGCCTCTTTGTTTTGTTCCAGTATTTTTTTATAATCTAGGTAGGAGTTAAGGCTTTTGATGGTGCCAAATATTTTAATATGAGGAACCTGAGTTTGTGATTCTAAACCTAAAAAACTTACGCTTTGTGCTAAGTTGAGAAATTTGGCTTCTTGAAGTTTTGAAATTACAAAAACTTGGTAGCTTTCTCTGGAATTGTCTTTTTTCCAAACGAGGATTTCACTGTGGCCTAGTTGGATGCCTCTAATGATTAAGTTTTTGCTTTTCTCGTTGAGTTTGTAGCTTAGTACTTGATGATTGCCCACATTGAATTTATCTAAGGCGGGGAGGGCTATTTCGGTGGATTGACCTCTTGCAAGGATTATGTCCCGAGAAATTAACTCTGCGTTAAGTGGGCTTGAAAAATTGAATATGCAAGTTATTAAAAATATTCCTTTGACACATGAGCTATTGCTAGGTAAAAAATAGGGCTTAAAGTTCAAACAAAGTGAATAGTTGTATCTATATCTAGAGAGGAGTTGTCGAATGGTTTCAAGAACATGTGTTACTAACAATAGAAGACTTAGAAAAAAGAAAAATGCTGGTGCGAAGAGAAAAGCTTCTAATAAAAATAAAGGAACTACACCTAAGTTTGCAATCCACGCTGCTAAATAGTTTTTAAGTTTATTTTTTATAATTAAGCCGTCTTTTTTAAGGCGGTTTTTTATTTTATTTATCATCTGAACCATCTCCATTTTTTTCAGTCTTATTAATAAAAGCTCCTAAAGAGTTTTGAACCACAAAACGATTCATTTTAAAGACATTGAGTTCGCCATCTTCTTGCAAGCACAGATGAATTATGGCTTCTGTTTTTTTCTCACAAAAGGAATTTATATTTTTAAGGGTAATAAGTTCTTCTGGAATATTAAATTTTTTAGTCAGTATTTTTAAAAGTAATTGTCCTTCCTGATTGGAGGCTCGGTTTTCAACAAGAATGACATCTCTAGAATTTGCAATGGGAAGCATTGTGAATGATGCAAGAGAGGAGAAAAAAAGTGTTTTAAAGGCTAATTTCATAGGGTGATGCTCGCTGGTTAAGATTTTTATTTTTTGTTATTGGCTCATGTATTTCTGGAATAGCTATCATTTGATCTTCACCATTTGCACTTAACTTTAAAATATCAGCTTTTGAAATTTCAATTTTGAAATGGGGAGTTGCCCCTAATTCATGATTTGTATTATTCAATTCCTCGTGGAGGTAAGCTTTTTGTATAATTATTTTTTTATTTTTATCCAAAAGTGTTACTGGAGACTCTTTTTCAAGAGCTGAGAGGTCCACTAAGACTGAGAGAGGAAGGATCACCATCTGATACTGATCATGTAAAATTTTAATACTTGTTTTTTGTAACTCGCGAGGTTCAGGATTATTGAAATTTAGGCAAGCCATTGCCACAAAAAAATTAGTAAGAATGATAGCTGTAATAAATTTAACTTTCTCCCTTTTTTGTTGATCAATTTTTTTTTAATTTCATCCAATATTGTTCCATTCATTTTTAAAATCCTGCTGAAGTTTAAGGTGAGCTTTATAAAAACTTTGATGTATGCTGAAAAAACCACTAATCATTAACGTTAAGACGAAGAGCCATAAAAGCATTTCAAGTTCGATAAATCCTCTAGCGCCTGCTCGCTGGTTGAATACTTTGTATTTGGAAAAAAGGCATTTTGGACTTGGAATAGACTTTGTAAGCAGAATGATTTTTTCAACCTGATCCCTTTTGGATTTAGATAAAGTGAATTTGTCCATTTTGTTGTCCTTAATCGTGATGTTTCATCTATATTTGTCTCCAGAAGCAATTTATTTTTTGTTTTAAATGGTGAATTCTCAACAAAAGAAATTGTTTCAGGGAAATGGCAGTATTTGTTGCTCATTATTTTCTTAACAAATAAGAAATGACGAGTATTTCTGGCTATGACCAGCCCTTTAAAAATAACTACAGCAGAGATTCCTGAGGCAACGGTTTTTTGGGCCAAAAATGCGGCCCTGATGGCGATATTAAATTTTGCCATCTCGCTTATATACTTTTCAGTTTCTGTGTTTAGGTAGTGAAAGCAGAGGTAACTCTGACTTCTATAAACGGATTCACGATATTCTAGTTTCATTTTTGTAACGTAAAAAAGTAGGAGACAGGAGATCATGGTGATCAACGAAATAGCTAATAAGGAGACACTGCCTTTTTGATTTTTATGGAGCTTCTTTGTGTCTTGAATAAATTGCTCTTGAATTTTGACAAGGGCCTTATCGGAGCCAATAAAGAGTTCAGTTGTTTTAATAATGGTTGTCACGATAAGGCTAATTGATAGGAGGTAGTTTAAGATAATCATTATTTAGTTTTAATATTGTCTACAATTGAGCTCTTCATGGCCTCAACTCTATTTTTGACTACCTCTCCAAATCCCTTAACGGCAGTGATGCAAACTATGCCTACTAGGCTTGAAATTATGATGTACTCCATGACTCCTTGGCCTTTTTGGTTTTTAAAAAATCGACAATTGAAAATCTTCATCTATGCTCCTTTGGATATGATTTAGCTTGGCATTAGCAGAGTATGGGCCAAGTTAAGGGCAGTATAATTAGTGAAAATGACATTAGTTGATAAAATAAAACGGTTTAATCAATGGACCAAGGTTAAAAAGTTGATTGCACGAACAAAAACTTGCGATTAAAATTTGTCTATGGATACAAAAACAAAATTATATGTCTTTGCCAAAAAAGAAGTGGCCCTTATTTTTATCTTCATGATCTTGATAGCGATAACCTCGTTTGTCTTAGGTGTGAAAATTGGTAAAAATTATTCTCTGGAGTTGGCAGGTGTAACTGCTGCAGATCAGAAAAAAGTTGTTGAGCTGCTCTCAAACAAAGAAGAAGCCCTACAAGACATCAAAAAAAATGTAGAAGCCCACACTGTTGAAAGCAGCGATATAGAACATAAATTGCAAGAAAAAATATCCAGTGAGTTTGGATCGGGAGCAGAAGCGACTCAAGCTGCTAATATGTCAACTGAGACAAAGCACGAATCAGGCAAGGAATTAATCAAAGATCATTTAAGTGGGAAATTTACCATTCAACTTGGAAGCCATCGCACTCTCAAAGAAGCCGAAGATTTTGCTGAAGGTTTTAAAGCCCGAGGCTATGATCCGATTATTAATCAAATTGATATTAAAGGTAAAGGAACTTGGTACCGTGTAAGCTTAGGAGCATTTGTTAGTATCGAAGAAGCTAAGGCTTATATTGCTCGCGAAAAAAGTCTCTTTATCGGCCAAGATTATGCTATTGTGAAAATGCAATGAGTGGCATCTCAAAAGATTTTAATTTTTACTCACTTGTAATGGCCGGTGGCAAAGGGACGCGCTTTTGGCCGGAATCGACAGCACAAAAACCAAAACAGTACTTAAGCTTAATTAGCTCTAAAAGTCTTCTAGAGGAAACTCTGGAGCGCTTTGAAGCGCTAATTGCAAAAAACAATCGATTTGTTGTGACAGTCAAAGAGCAGGAATTACTTTGCCAGGCTAATTCAAAAGGATTGATTGCCCAGGAAGGGATACTCTTTGAACCTTCAGGTCGCAACACCGGGCCTTGCATATTAATGTCAATAGCGGCGCTACTGGCTCGCGGATTGAGTGAGAATGATATTTTGGCAATTGTTCCTTCAGATCATGTTATTTTAAATCGTAAAGGCTTTCAAGAGACTCTAAAAAAAGCCGCGCTTTTTTCTCATCAAAATCAAAATATAGTGACTATTGGAATTACTCCCCATTTTCCCCACACGGGATTTGGCTATATTGAAAAGGGAGAGTTAATTCAAGGAGAAGCATTTAATGTTTCTCGCTTTAAAGAAAAGCCACATTTTGAATTAGCTAAAGAATATGTCTCAAGTGGGAAATATCTATGGAATGCAGGAATGTTTGTTGCTCCTGTAAAAGTATTACTAGAAGAATTTAAACTTCATGCTCCATTAATGTATGTTCATTATAATGAATTAAAAAATTCTATTAATGATCCAAATAAGCTTAAAGAAGTCTACGAAAAAATTCCTTCTGATTCCATAGATTATGCCATTATGGAAAAATCTCAAAGAGTCTCAGTTTTTCCTGCTACTTTTGATTGGAATGATATGGGGTCTTGGGATGCACTTTCAGCTGTCGTGACTGAAACCCATGGTAATACTCTTGTTAAATCTGATGGCGCTTTTTTTCTTAACTCAGCAAATAATGTTGTCTATGCACCTGATCGTTTTGTGTCATTGATCAACATGGATAATCATATTGTCGTCGCAAATGATAAAGTGGTTTTAGTGGCTCCAGTCAAAGATGCTCAAGAAATAAAAAAAGTTGTTGAGCACTTAAAGAATACTAAGCCAGAATTAATTTAACTGAACTCTCTCAATAAATCCTATGATCCAGTTAAAAAACAAAACGACTTCAATAACGCAAAATAAATTACAAATAAAAACTAAAATCAAATCCCAGTGTCATATAGCTTAAAG
>CANFNL010000038.1 GCA_947448205.1 Bacteriovoracaceae bacterium | reverse complement strand
TCTGTTTTCCCCACACCTGTTGGTCCTGTAAATAAAAATGATCCAATTGGCTTGTATTCGTGGGCCAATCCCGATCTAGACAACAAAATAGCATCGGCAACTTTATCTACGGCTGCATCTTGACCAAAAATAAGAAGCTTCAAATTAGATTTTAAGTTTTTTAACTTTTCCCTTTCGTCACTATGGACTGACATCTTAGGAATTTTGGCTATTGAAGCCACAATTGTTTCAATATCTTTTTTGGTAATATTCATATGGCGCTTCGACTCAGGCATAATCCTAATCATCGCCCCAACCTCATCCATAACATCAATTGATTTATCTGGATTTTTGCGTTCACTTATATGCTTTCCGGCCAAATCAACAATCAGCTTAACAATTGCATTTGAATATTTAACATTATGATGCTCTTCAAATTTAGCTCTTAAACCTAATAGAATTTTATAGGTATCTTCTAGTGTCGGTTCATTAACATCAACTTTTTGCATACGTCGATTAAAAGCAGAGTCTTTTTCAATAAATTTTCTATACTCTTCATAAGTAGTGCTACCAATGCAGCGAAGGCGACCAGAACTCAAAGCAGGCTTTAATAAATTGGAGGCATCCATTGAGCCGCCACTTGTAGCCCCAGCTCCCATAATGGTGTGAATCTCATCAATGAAAAGAATTGCCTCTTTTCCAGCAGCCTCAAATTGAGCAAGTTCTTTTAAAACATTTTTTAATCGTTGCTCGAAATCTCCACGATATTTAGTACCGGCCAAAAGACTAGCTAGGTCTAGACTAAAGACAGTTGATTTTTTTAATGTATCCGGCACTTCACCTTTTACTATTTTGTAAGCAAGTCCCTCAGCGATGGCGGTTTTTCCGACACCTGCTTCCCCTACTAAGAGTGGATTATTTTTTCTTCGACGGCATAATATCTGAGCGACCCGCTCGATTTCTTCCTCTCTTCCGATGATGGGATCGATACGATTTTTTTCAACTTCTAAATTTAAATTTATGCAAAACTCTTCTAAAGCACTTTTTTGACTTGCACTTTTATCGCTGCCTAATTCGGAACGAATGTCATCATTTAGCGAAGATTCACTATTAACCGGTTTATCTATACCATGAGCGATCATTTTTACGACTTCAAATTTTTCCACACCATGACGATCCAAAAGATAATTTATAAAACTTTCTTGTTCGTTAAATAGGGCAACGAGAAGATTAATACCCAAAATATCTTTTTTGCCAGAAGATTGAACATGGATAGCTGCACGTTGAATAACTCTTTGCAAAGCCTGTGAAATTTCTGGCTGATAAATGATACCGTTTGATTTAGCCAGCTCGCGAAGTTCGGCATCGACGAATTGCTGTTTGGAGAGCTGAGCTATTTCCTCTAGACTTAAAAGACTAAATTGCGAATTATCTGCTAAAAAATCTTGAAGCTCACTTTCTATCGCAGCTAAATTTGCTCCACATTGTTCGATTATTTCTCTCACGCCGCTGTCTTTGAGCATGGCCCAAAAAATGATCTCAAGAGTTAGGTATTCGTGATGAAGCTCATTAGCTTTTACCACTGCTGCGTTAAGAATAAGTTCAAGGCGTTTACTTTGCATAAATTTTGCTCATTAAAATTATATTTAATTTATTCTGGTTCTATCGAGCACTTTAGAGGATGTAATTGCTCTCGAGCTACCCGTTCAACTTTTTTAGCTTTGCTCTCAGCTATCTCAAACGTATATATTCCACACAGACCAACTCCTCTCTGGTGAACTTCCATCATAATATTTTCTGCCTCTTCAATTGTCTTATGAAAGACTGACTGTAAAATAAAAATGACAAATTCCATCGTTGTATAGTCATCGTTATGCAAAAGAACTTTGTATTTTGGTGGAAGTTTAATTTTGGGTTTGATAATTGTGGAAGTTCCCCCCTCATCAAACTGATCACCATTTTGGTTTTGATTTCTCATTAGATAATTATGACTCTTTTTTAATTAAAGAGGCAAGAATTCTCTGTGAGTTGCTTGAAGTAGTCTGTCGGAACCTCTACTCCATTTTTCATAGAACACATAATATTGGTGTTAGACTTAGAAATTTCGTAATAGACTAATTCTTTTTTTGAATCATCGAAAAACTCAATATAACAATCAGGAAAACCTAAGACATGTCCAAACTCATGGGCAAGTATTCTTCTGGTTGTAAAAAAATCGTTGGAGGTGCTTATGTAAACCAGGTGATTGTTACTGTCTGGAACATAAGAAATGGCTCCGGCCGTAGGAAGTAGAGTGATGACATCACTTGAATAGTTTTTAACTAACTCTATTTGTAATTGAAAATTTTTATAGGACCACTTTTCCTCAACATAAGTAAGTAAACTTGTCAGCCACTCCCGTTCAAAAGAACTCTCTAAGACTTTTAGCTTCATAATGATATGTTCACTGCTGCCATCAATAATTTTTTGGCAATTATATTTAAAATGATTCTGCTTTAACTTAAAAAGGACTTCAAAGCGTTCTTTTTCAAATCGGTTCGAGTAATTATTAATCATTAGCCCCATGGATTTATTTTTTTTATTGGTACTATATTCTTGCTGACAATTAAGATCACTGGAAAATGACTTGCAAAGATCCATTAAATTTTCTTTTATCCAAGACTCTTTAGCAGCTTGAAGCTCAGCAAATTCAGCAGTTTCACAGTTTTGATTATGATATTTTTTATAGCAATAATGAGCAAATTTTAGATAAGGCCTTATATCATTTTTTTTATTTTGAGCGAGTGCTCGAAAATAGCACTTTTGATCCTCATAGCGTCTGCTAGAATTAAAAAGAGAGGAGATCTCTTCAGCATATTGGCTGGGGGATAAATTTTTTTGTTTTTTAAGATCGTTCAAAGATTTTGACATACCTTCAAGACTCGAAATCATTGGATTATCATAATTAAAAGAGCGTGGAGTAACTGAAAAGAAATTCTCAGGATGAGAATTAGTAGCCTCTTCAAAAAGATTCTTAATCTCTTGGCTTATAGGAGAATCTTTGAGTTGATTAAGGCGGCATTGATTTTCGGCTAATAAAAATGAATTTGTCACACCCTCTGGATTAAGGATTTTTCCACAAGAACTAAACAGCATTAAACTAATCGACATGGATGCCAGTAAAATTTGTCTAACTCTTGGACATCTGTATCGTTGTAGCTGGAGTAAGCCTTTGATAAGTAGTTCATTTTTTCTCATACTATGACTAGTACAAGTTTTATGCCTGAAATTAAAAAAGGGAGCCGAAACTCCCCTAGAAATAAACGATTTACTTAAGCTACATCTTCTTCATCATCATAGTCGGTCCAGGCCATGTTGGGATCAACAATAATCATTTCTGATTTTTCTCTATGAATCTTATTATATTTTTCTTTTTTCTTAAATGCCTGCTTTTCAATTTTTTCTACTGCCATATCAATGCTGGTGTAAAGATTTTCCGACCAAGCTTTTGCATGGTATTCGCAATGAGGTGCATGATAATAAATCTCTGCGAAATGTTCGCCATTTTTTACGTAGCAAGACCATTTAATTGTTCCCTTACTCTTAAAAAATTTAGTCAGTTTTTCTGATGATTCTTTGATCTTGTGATCAAGCGCTGGTGTGTGATCTAGGTGTAAAAAAGAAGTTGTAATTTTCATAACCGCCCTTTCTGGTAAAAAGTTCTAATCTTAGTTCTTTTCTTTTCGTTTTGATGAAGGAAGTATTCCCAGCATCTCGCGATATTTTGTAACTGTTCTTCGTGCGACTGCGAGATTTTCTTTAGCTAAAATCTCGACTACTTTTTGATCTGATAATGGTTTCAGAGGGTTCTCAGCATCGAAAATTGATTTAATTTTCATCTTTAAAACTTCGCTGGCAATATCAATACCACCTTCTTTTCCTCCAATACCGGTATTGAAAAAGTACTTTAATTCAAAAGTTCCTATTGGTGTGTGCATGAACTTGTTAGTGGTTACTCTCGAGACCGTTGACTCGTGCATTCCGATATCATTGGCTACGTCTTTTAAAACCATTGGCTTTAAAAGTTTTGGGCCTTTCTTAAAGAAATCTTGTTGTTTTGCTACAATTGCCTTTGAAACTTTTTCAATAGTCTTTTGTCTATTTTGGATTGACTTTATTAACCACTCTGCCGATCGTAACTTTTCTTTAACAAATTCTGAAGCTTCATCTGTTTTGTGACCAGCACCACGCTTGATCATCTCTTGGTAAAGCTTAGATATTTTTAATCGTGGAATCCCTTCGTCGTTTACTTGAACAACGAACTCTCCACCTACTTCAACGACATAAATATCAGGTAGAATATAATGAGTCTCTGGAGTAGCAATTAAGCGACCTGGTTTGGGATGGAAATTTTGCAGTAGTAGTGAGGTTTTTTTCACTTGTTCTGAACTCACTCCTAATGTTTTTGCAATTTTTTCAAAGTTTTTGCTTTGTAAGTCTTCTAAGTGATCGCGAATTATTTTCTCTAATAATGGAGATCTCTCTTCAGAAATTCTGGCTTGAGCCAATAAGCACTCTTGTAAATTAACTGAACCACAGCCAACAGGATCTAGTCTTTGAATCATTTCTAAAATATCAAATGCTTCTTCCCGCTTTATTTCGGATTCCTCAATTAACTCATCAAAATTAACGTCGAGATAACCATCGTCGTTGATATTTCCAATAATCAGATGAGCAAGTTTCCATTCTCTATCTGTTAAGTTTTCCATTTTCAATTGCCATTCTAAGTGCTCGGCAAGAGTCATGGATTTCGAGACAATATTTTCATATCCTGGCATTTCATCTGAATCAGATGAAGGTGTGGCCATATTGGGAGCTGATGAATTCGAATTAAATGAATCGGCGTAAGAGTCCCAATCAAAATCATCTTTTTCTTTCATCAAAGGAGCTTCAGAAAAATCATCTGCTGTGGCTTCTCTAGTCTCTTCATTGGGCGCTTCACTATCATTTTCGCCACCCATTTCTTCGAGCATGGGATTTTCGACCATCTCTTCAGCGATAACATTAGTCATCTCTAAATGGGTCAGCGTCAATAGCTTGATCGCTTGTTGTAATTGAGGTGTCATTGCGAGGTTTTGCGTTTGCTTTAACCCCTGAGACATTTTTACGGCCATGCCCTTTACCTATTCCTTGTGCGAATTACATCCTGAATTCTTCTCCTAAGTAGAACTTCCTTGCTCTCTCATTGTTTATTAATTCTGCTGGCTTTCCGCTTACTAAGAGCTCACCACTATTCATGATATAAGCCCTGTCGACAATTCCTAAAGTTTCTCGGACATTATGATCAGTAATCAGAACACCAATATTTCTACTCTTTAGTCCTTGAATCAGAGCTTGAATATCAGACACTGCTAGCGGATCAACTCCAGCAAAAGGCTCGTCTAATAATACAAACTTCGGTTCAAGTGCGAGGGCCCTGGCAATTTCCACTCGTCTTCTTTCGCCACCAGAGAGAGCTGAGCCTTTAGAAAATCTCACATGATCCAATTTAAAATCTTGTATCAAGGATTCCATTAAGGCTTTTCTCTCGCGACGTGAAAGATCTCTATTTTCTAGCACCGCCATAATATTTTCTTCAATCGAGAGATCGCGAAAAATAGATGCCTCCTGAGGAAGATAACCTATGCCATTTAAGGCCCTCTTGTGAATGGGTTGTTCAGTTAGATCAATGTCATTCAAAGTTATTTTTCCTTCGTCAGCTTTTACCAAACCAACCATCATATAAAACGAGGTTGTTTTACCTGCACCATTTGGACCCAGGAGACCGACAATCTCGCCTTGGCAGACAGAAATATTCACGCTCTTTACTACAGTTCTACCACCGTAAGTTTTTTTCAAATTAAAAGCTTCAAGCTTTATTTGTTCCATCTTCCTGACCTTTTTTTCCTATTTATTTTCCAAAGTTATGCTGGTGTTGGCATCATCGACTTCAACAGTCTCAACATTTTCTCTGATAATAATTCTATTTCCCTTAATTACGTCTTTATCCTGAAAAACCTTTGGGAGACCAGTGAGTATAATCTTTTTATCACTGATAAGTCCTTCCAACTTTTCAGAAAAAGCTTTACGCACTATAGGCTTGCCCGATCTTGTTAGCCTCTCCTGTAATCTCACATCGTCAGAAAGTGCATAATACTTGAGCCTTTTATTATAGTTTTCTAAAAAGATGTCTCCGCTATTGGCAGAAGCTTCTAAGTTATCTTTTTTAAAGGTCACATTTCCCTTCATACTGGCCAGGGATTTAGGAGCATCTAGAGTTAGGAAATCCGCTTTAAAACTTATATTTTCTTCGTAGGATTTTTTGCGTCGAATGATACCTTCGACCTGATTAATATATTCAAAAAATTGATCTTTTGGTCGATAGATTGCTTCTTGGGCAGTGATAGAAATTTGATCATTTGTTTTAATAATCGTGCTAAATGTTTTGACATCACGATTTGCATAAAGAACATCACCATTAGAGATGATTGTCATTTTCTGAGCCTTTAAACTGGTGTTGCTGAGATTAATTTCAACATCGTTATCCAAGTACATTTCTTTTTTGTTTAAAAGAGTCCTCGCATTTTTAGCTTTAAAGTTAATTGGTTCTAATTCCTCTCCGTTTCTTTCATAACGGTAAATAACTCCGTTTGGATCAAAAGCAATAACGACACCATCTAAATTAGATAAGCTCAATTCGTTAGATTGA
This sequence comes from Bacteriovoracaceae bacterium, assembly GCA_947448205.1. Classification (GTDB taxonomy): domain Bacteria; phylum Bdellovibrionota; class Bacteriovoracia; order Bacteriovoracales; family Bacteriovoracaceae; genus Bacteriovorax. Next base: position 13,076 of record CANFNL010000038.1, on the reverse strand, counting down.
AACTGAAGTGCTGGACGCTTGTTAGTCACTGAAAAAAAATGAGCCTCTTTAAAGTAACTTTCATCAATTTGATCATGTTTGGGCCCATTTTTTGGGATATCTTGATCACTCCCAAAATTATTAAAATGACCATTAAATGAAAGCAAACTCAACCCCGCACAGGCCGCTAGAAAAAATAAAATAATGGTGTATTGGCGTGCTCTCAATTCTTCATTCCCAAGATATGGCCCAAAGCAATTTTAAAGATGCGTACTTATCGTATTATAGCGCCCAAATGCTTATAATTTTAAGTATTTATTTTTGCCGTATGAGCCTAACATTTCTTTACTAAGTCCTGGATTTATTGGTAATGTTGACTATCTCTATCAGTTACTTTTTGAAGGAATAAACTGTGTCATTAAAAGACCTACAAAAAATAATCGACTCCGGCGTCAAACTCACTCCAATGATGGATCAGTATTTTCAAATTAAAAAAAATTATCCTGAAACAATCCTACTTTTTCGCATGGGTGATTTTTACGAAGTCTTTTTTGAAGACGCCAAACAAACGGCTCAACTTTTAAACATCACACTCACTCATCGTGGAAAAATTGGAGACAACCCCATTCCAATGGCGGGAATTCCTCATCATGCAGCCGCTGTTTATATAGATCGTATTACTAATCGCGGATTAAAAGTCGCTATCTGTGAACAAATTCAAGATCCAAAAGATGCTGTTGGAATTGTGAAAAGAGCAGTGACCCAAGTTGTGAGTCCTGGGATGCCATTCGATCTAGATAAAACTCAAGGTCATGAACACCGCTATATGGTTTCTTCTTTTAAAATAAGCAGTGATTATTTTTTAGTGGCCCTTGATTTTACCACTGGAGATTTTAAAGGGTTTAAGTATAAAAGTTTTGAAGAATTTATCGAAGGCCTAAGAAAAGTTTCCCCTCGAGAATTTATTACATTTATGGGCCAGTGGAGTGAAAATAATGATATTGAAAATCTTCTTGGCCACTTAGGTGTTTTAAAAACACATTTAAGCCAAGAGTATTTCACTCCAAAATTCACTGAAATCTTTATCGAAAAACTCATACCAGGCTTTAAGCGCGATAAAATTTTAAAACTTGATGAAGATATCCTCTCTGCGGTGGGAGCACTGGCTTATTACGTCTCTACAACTCAATTACTTGAAAACTTCATGCATATTCGCCCTTTTAAAATGATTTCCAATAGCGACCTGATGAAAGTCACTCAACCGACATTAACAGGGTTAGAAATTCTTCCTAGGACCCGCGAAACCTATAAAGAATCTCTGCTCGGATTCTTTGATAAAACCCAGACCGCAATGGGGTCAAGACTTTTAAAAAATCTTTTCTCAAATCCACTTTACGACTTAGATCAAATCAATAAAAGACTCGATACTGTTGAAGCTATACTTGCTAAGGATTCACTTATTAATGATCTAAGATCAGAGCTCTCTAAGATTAGGGATATTGAGAGAATCCTGGCTAAAGTTGCCATGAACAAAGGCTCTGCAAGTGATTTAATAAATTTAGCTATTGCCATATTAGCCTACGAAAATTTACTAGTTCTCAATGCCACACTTCCCTTAAAAAGTAATTTGAGTTCCGTAGAATTAAAAAAATTAATTGAACTTGCCCAACTCATTTTAAAAACACTTAATGACGAAATTGGTGCAAGCCTTGAAAAAGGAAACTTAATTAAAGCTGGTGTTCATAAAGAGCGCGACCGCTTAGCTAAACTTCATCTTAACGTCGGCGACGAGCTCCTGAAAATGGAAACTCGTCTCAGAAGTGAAAGTGGAATTTTAAAACTTAGGATTAAATCAAATAACGTTGCCGGATTTTTTATCGAAGTCTCTAAAGGCAGTACTACTAAAGTACCAAAGGATTTTGAGCGAAGACAAACATTAGTCAATGCTGAAAGATATACCACTCCTGAATTAGTCCAGTTGGAAAAAGAAACTATTACTGCTCAATCTAAACTAGAAAAATTAGAGCGAGAAATTTTCAAAGATCTTATAAATTCAGTTCATGATTTAAGACTCTCTCTTATGAATATGTCTTCTCATATTGCCATGATCGACTCCTTTCAAAGTTTAGCGAGCATAGCTCTTCAAGAGGGCTTCACAAGACCTGAACTTCAAGCCAACAAACAAATTCTTCATATTGAAAGCGGCTTTCATCCACTTATTAAATCTTTGATCAAAGAACAATTTGTTAGTCATGATCTCCATCTCGATAATAAAATATATTTTGGACTTATTACAGGACCAAACATGGCAGGTAAAACCACTGTCATGAGAGAAGTGGCCATCGTTCAATTGCTCGCTCAAATGGGATCATTTGTTCCTGCTAAAATCGCCAAGCTCGGCCTTTGCGATTTTCTTTTTAGCCGTCTAGGGGCTAGCGATGACATCTTGAAAGGTCAATCAACCTTCATGGTGGAGATGGCCGAGACTGCTGAAATTTTAAGACATGCTACCAGTAATTCATTAATCATCTTAGATGAAGTTGGCAGAGGGACATCTACCTATGACGGGCTCTCTATTGCTTGGGGCTTGGTGGAACATTTTATCGATACTACAAAAGCGCTTACTTTATTTGCCACTCATTACCATGAGCTTATTGATGTGGCAGAAAAAAGTCCACACTCAAAAAATCTCACAGTAGAAACGGTTAATCATAAAGGCAATGTTCAATTTCTTTATCGCCTAATCGAAAAGCCTGCTTCTCAAAGTTTTGGTATATATGTAGCTCGCCTTGCCGGACTTCCAATGAGTGTACTTAATCGCTCGGAAGAAATTCTTCATCTGCTTGAAAAAGAAAACCAAGCACCTGTAGTTGAGCAAAAAAGCATTAGTCTTATCAAGAGCTCACAACTTTGTTTTTTAGAAGATTTAAAAAATGAAGAGCTCCCTACTCATCTTAAATTGCTAGAAGAGGAACTGCAGAAAATCGATGTCATGAAAATGACCCCCTTAGATGCACTAGTAAAACTTAATCAATTAAAGTCTCAGCTGGAAGTACACTAATTTGTTTGGGAATTATTTAGCTTGATTTACCATAGCCACTTATTAGAAGATAAATATTCACAACTGCAAGGATAGTTAATTGCCTTTTTTTACAAGAAATGAATCATTAGCTAAAAATATTAGCTTAGTGTTCACTATGACTAAGTCGACATTAAAGTCTCGGTATAGAAAAACATTTGCGGGATTTCTTTGGGTAATACTTAATCCAGTTGTAACCTTTGCTGTGCAAGCTTTAATCTTCAAAAATATCTTAAAAGTTAATGTTGATAATTATTATCTTTTTTTATTGTCAGGAGTTATTCCTTGGATATTTATCATTACGACTTTAAACATGACAGCTTCAGCTTTTGTTGTTAATCGATCTGTCCTAATGGCGTTTAAGCTCGATCCTTGGATTTTTATTCTTTCTCAATGCTTGGATAATTTAATTACGCTTGTTGCTTCATTTAGCCTTTTACTGCTATTGACTGGTGACATAAATGTCATTTTGGGTTTAAAAATTCCCATGTTTTTTATGAGCCTATGTCTTATCGCTTTTGCCACTTTCTTTCTCAGCTTTCTGATTGCACTAACTCATGTCTTCTTGAGAGATACACAATTTATTGTGCAGTTTTTACTCAATATAATCTACTTTATCACTCCTATTTTTTATCCAAAAGAATTAATACCAAATAAATACCAGTGGCTTGTTAGCTACAATCCTCTTTTCATTTTAATAAAACCTTTTCAGAGTATTTTTTGGATATATGATGTTAAATTATTTATCAAAGACAGTAGCAATTCACTAATACTCATTTCACTGATTACGATTTTGTGTCTTTATTTTTGGAGAAGAAAAAAGAATGACATCTACTTCAACATCTAAGAGTAATATCATTTTAGAAGTTAATCATTTTAGCATTAGTTATAATGTTCCTTACTACAAGACTCAATCCTTTCGCGACTGGTTCGTAACTGCACTCTCTTCGCCCTTAGATATTTTCTTTAAATCTGATGATCGAGTTTTATTATTAGATAATATTAATTTACAAATAAAAAAAGGTGAGCGGGTTGGCATCTTAGGAAATAATGGATCCGGCAAAACCTCTTTCTGTCGCTATATAGCAGGCATTCACAATTGCCGCAAATCAAATAAAATAATAATAAATGGAATTGTTAAGGGAATTTTTGATACCGAAGTAGCTATTTTCCCCGAGCTCTCGGGTCGAGAAAACCTTGAGATCCTCACTCATTTTTTCTACCCAGAACTAAGTGTGAAAGAAAGAAATGATATTATACTGGATACAGAAACTTTTTGTGACTTAGGTAAATATATCGATGTGCCTTTCAAGCTCTACAGCAAAGGAATGAAGGCACGCTTATTTCTTTCGTTAATCTCTAGTCGCCCAGTAGATCTCTTAATTCTTGATGAAGTATTTAATGGTGCTGATTATTTTTTCAATGAAAAAATTACTAAAAGGATTAAAGAAACAATCCAGAAATCCGGTGCTGTTATCTTTGTTTCTCACTCCAATGAATTAATTGAAGAAGTATGTAATCGGGTCATTATTTTCAAAAATAAAAAAATTATATTTGATGGTTCTCCCAAAGACGGAATAGCCTACTACAAAACCCATTGTGACCAAACGAGTATTCAAGGTGCTTGATTACTCAAAATTTATTATTTTAAAAAAGCAACTTGAAATAGAAAAAACAATACAACTAGAAGTTTTGGGTTCATCTATGCTTCCCCTATACCGCTCAGTCGGCGAGAGAATTAATGTTGAAATCATTCATGAGTTAATAGAGCTAAAGAGATTTGATATAATTGTATTTTGGCAAAACGAAGGCTTAATAGTTCATTATTTTTGGAAAATAAATAGTTTTTTCAATGACAACGCCAAAGATCCAACTATTATCACTCGTCCCCTCAATCCAATCACCGCTTATGACCATCCTATTCATTTTAATCAATTACTTGGAATCGTAAGAGATAAAAAAATTGGTAATTACCTAAAATTCAAAATTAGCTTGTTATCAATTTTACAACCTAAGTAGTATTACCTGAGTAACTAGATCTACCACCTTGAACTTCTCAATTTTATTTCCATTAAGTCGATAGGCTCAAAGCAAGCTAATGGAGGATTATATGTTTCAAAACAACGAGCTTTTAAAAAAACGTGTCCATGCGATGACAGCTGATTTTTTTATCATTATCGTCAGTAATTATTTTTTAATGGCTGCTTTTACCAACTTTCTCAAAACTGTTTTTTTTCATTTTCCTATACACGCTCAATTGTTTCTCATAAATCAATTGGCCATTATGTCTTCAGTGACTTTAATGCTCATTACATTTACTTATTTTTCTCTTTTTTACTTTGTTACTAATGGCAAAACAATGGGGAAAACTATTTTTGGATTAAAAGTTGTGAATGCTGATCAAAGCGAGATGACTCTTAAGCAATCTATGCTTAGGGCCTTGGCTTATTTTACTTGTGCAATGACTGGATCATTTCTTTTCATGCTTTCATTTTTGAGATCAGACTCTAAAAGCTTAGGAGATATCTTCTCTGGAAGCCAAGTACAACTTGATAAAAATCTAAGTAATTTACACTCTGTCACTGGCACAGAATTTCAACTCTCCCTTGTCGAGGCTATAATACAATCAGAAGAGGACAAAGCCGCTTAAATGCGGCTTAAAAAATTAAGCTTCCAATAAACTTCTTAACATCCAAGCAGTTTTCTCATGAGTTTGCAATCTTTGCGTAAGAAGATCAGCTGTTGGTTCGTCATGACACTCTTGGACCATAGGAAATAGTCCCCGTGCAGTCTTAATTACTTGTTCATGGCAGTGAACCAAATCTGCAATCATTTGATGAGCATTTTGATCACCTACAATTTCTTTAATAGAAGTTAATTTAGAAAAATCCTGATAGGAACCAGGCGCTTTTACTCCGAGTGCTCGAATCCTTTCAGCAACTAAATCAACTGCAGTTGCAAGCTCAGTATATTGACCTTCAAACATTATATGGAGTGTTTGAAACATTGGACCAGTGACGTTCCAATGATAGTTATGCGTTTTAAGATAAAGTGTGTAGGTGTCGGCCAAGAAATGCGAAAGTCCCTTGGCTATATCTTCGCGATTTTTTTCACTGATTCCGATATCTATTTTTGTCTTCATAATTCTCCCATTGTTGAAAATAATCCCTTCGGCTTTCATTCATTATGGACCAAAAATTATGATTGCAATAATCGATTATATCTAATTAAGGATAGGAAAAACCTATCCCTTACTAGATGTCGTCCAATTGAAATGAAGTTCTTTTAATTGTGCTTCACTAGGTCTACTCGGTGCTTGCGACATAAGATCACTGGCAGAAGTTGTTTTGGGAAAAGCAATAACATCGCGAATAGAATCAGTTCCAGTTAACATCATTATCAATCTATCAAGACCAAAAGCTAAGCCTCCATGGGGTGGAACACCATACTTGAGCGCTTCTATAAAAAAGCCAAATTGATTTTTTGTTTCTTCTGGAGTGAAACCTAAAACTTTAAACATTCTATCTTGTACTGATTGGTCATAGATTCGAATGGATCCACCACCAATTTCATATCCGTTACAAACAACATCATAAGCTTCTGCCGTAAGTGTGCGAAGAGGCCCATGAGGATCTTTATGATCTGCATTCATGAAAACATCAAGTTTATCTCTTGAGGGCATTGTGAATGGGTGGTGGCAAGCCGTATATCGTTGCCCCTCAGGACTCCACTCCAGTAGAGGAAAGTCATACACCCACAAGAAAGAATTTTCTTTGCCAATAAGATTTAATTTTTGCCCCAGCAATCGTCTAAGGGCATCAGCACTAGCGTGGGCCACTGATGATTCAAGATCTGCAAAAAACAGCCATGTTCCATCAGATTTTATTTCACCAAGAGATTCTAAATGTTGAAATAATTTTGCTTCAATTTCTTCAGTAATAAATTTTGAAATTCCAGTGCTGCGCTCACCTTTAGAGAGTTTATAAAAAGCAACTCCTTTGCCACCATGAGGCTTCACGATTTCAACAAAAGCATCTGTATCCTTACGAGTGAATTGCCCAACTGACTCAGGAACAAACATCGCTTTTATGATTCCATTGGAGTTAGCCACTGTTGAGAAAGTCGCAAACTCAGAATTTTTAAAAATTTCCGTCACAACTAATTGCTTTAACCCAAAACGAACATCTGGCTTATCGCAACCATAGGTTGTCATTGCCTCTTGATAAGTCATCATAGGAAGTACAAATGAATCTTTTAGATCAAAAACTTTTTTCAAAATTTTCTCTACTAAATTTTTCATATATTCTTGAGTTGAAAACGAAACCTCAATATCGACTTGAGAGAATTCTGGTTGCCGATCAGCTCTTAAGTCTTCGTCTCTAAAGCACCGGCAAATTTGAAAATACTTATCAGTTCCTCCAATCATTAAAAGCTGTTTAAGAGTTTGAGGAGACTGAGGTAGTGCATAAACTTGTCCTGGATGCACTCGCGAAGGAACAATATAATCACGCGCGCCTTCTGGAGTAGACTTATAAAGAATTGGAGTTTCCACTTCAACAAATTCTTCATCCACTAAAAGTGAGCGAATTTTATTCATCGTGCGCGAGCGCAGCAAGAGAATATCTTGTAATTTTTTTGTCCGAAGTTCGAGGTAGCGGTATTTTAATCGTAAATCTTCCGAAGCTTCGACGGATCCAAAGGGTAAAAAGGGAATATTGTCGATATCGGATTTTGAAAGCACAGTGAGTTCCAAAACCTGGACTTCAATGGCCCCTGTTGGCATATTGGCATTTTGTGCCTCTATTGGCCTAGCTGTGACTGTGCCAGTGATTTTTATTACTGACTCTAGTGAGCATCTTTTCAAATCTTCAATATTGCCTCTAAATTCGACAAAACCCAGTTGAGTGACTCCGTATTTGTCGCGTAAGTCTATAAAATGCAAGCTACCCAAGTTTCTATATTTATTTACCCACCCGCAAAGTGTCACAAGCTTACCCAAATCTGCTGCCGTAAGTTCGCCGCAGTGATGAGTGCGCATTAAGCCTTTAATTGGTGTGTTTGCAGTAGTCATTGATTTCTCCTCTAAAATTGACGACAATTCCCTCAAACAATTGAGGAAATAATCATGATCACTATATCTCAAAAGAGCTTAAAGCTCATTAAAAATCTCTTCATACTAGTATGGATCCTTGGCTCTTGCGCTTATGGGTTTGAGCATTTTCAAATGAAGAATACTAATGGGACAATTATTGAATTACGACTGGCGCTGACTAAAGCAGAGCACACTCAAGGACTAAGCGGCTTAAAGCCTCAGCAGTTTTCCGACTCCCAGGGCTTACTCTTTGTTAATTCTGAAATGGGTCAGAGGCGATTTTGGATGCCGGATACTTACTTTAATTTAGATATAATATTTCTCGATAAAGATTTAAAAATTGTGGGTATAGAAAAAAATGTTCCAGCTCATCCGGGAAAACACGAGCCTCCGACAATATACAAAACTGAAACCTATTTAGCGCAATTCATATTAGAGACTAAAGCTGGATCAGCTTTTAGTAAGAATCTTAAAATAAATGACCAATTAAAATTTATTGGACTGACTTCTCTTTCGGAAATAGCACTAAAAACTCGTCCGAGGCTATAAATCCTAAATTATCTCTCACTAATTTTTTCTGAAAAGAAGAATCTGTCTGCATTCGCTCGATCTCGTGAACAAGCTGCATATTTTCTTTTTTGATCTTATCTAACTCGCTGACTCGATCATTAAAAAGCGAGCGTTGAGAATAATAATCCGTGACTCCCCCGTGAACAAAAATCAAACGCAAAACCATTATTGCACAAAAGATCCAACAGCCTTTGACTAAATAGCCGACTAAGGTTGGATCAATAGGCTTGGCTTTTTTGCGATTAGTTGTTGTGTAGCTTATCTGACTGGCAACTTTTCTTTGAGCTCTCTTGACTGGAGTAAATTCCGCCTCATCCGCTCGAGCAACACTTCTACGAGTTACTATGCCAGTTGCCTTTTGAGGTTGTGGCCTCTCTTCTGCTCTGGGCCTTGGTGGTGGCATTCTTTGAGTTGATTGGCTTTCTACTTCTGGAGCAGAGTGCTTTTGTTTGTCAAAAAAAGAAGCTTGCTGATGATTGCCAGTCTCAGAGTGATTTTGCATTGGTGGATTTGGATTTTGGCGTGCTCTTTCTGCTTGGCGAGCTCTATTTTTCTCAATGGCTTTTCTCAACCTTTCATTAGTGATGGTCGAGGTATCTACACCATCATTATAATTTGTCGATTGAGTACTTGCAGTTTGTGAAAACGCTGGCTGAGCCTCTACTTTTGCTTCAGCGCTAGAAGTATTTCGCAAGCGCGATTCGTTTGAACGGTCAAATGAAAATTCCAAGCAAACATCCTGTCGTTAGAGAAAAACAAAACATCCTGTTTTATTTTATTTTAACCGAGCTTGGATTTGACTTCAATCCAAAACTTTCTAACTATCGCTAGTTCGTGAAAGTAATAAAATAAAGTCCGGCCATCACTGTTATCTGGAAAATTCTCAAGTTCGGTATGATTAACCCCTTCGAGAAATATATTTTTAAATGAAATAAAACTTAAATGCTCAGGCTTTGATGAAGCTACTGTAAAACTCTTATCATCACAAGAGAATTCACTAATAGGAAATGAGCTTCGCAAAAGAGACCTTGCTTGATTCATTCGAAGTGCTGCAATTCCTCCATCACCTATAGGACCAAGTTGAATATATTTTTCGGCCCTATTAATTCCATGAGAACGAAAAAAGATCTCAAAGCGTCCTTGATATTTAGATTCAGACGTATCCTGGTCAGCATTCATCCACCAACTAAAGCCAGGATCACTTAAATTGCAAAGTGCATCTTCTTGGTGAGGAAAGCGACGATTGATAATTTGCTCTCTTATCGCTTCTGCCAATTCATATGTTTTAGTTTCAAAAAAACTAATTTCTTCAATGCTCGAGAGCGCTCCAAGTTTTAAGATAATTCTTTTGGCTGACTGAGTATCATTTAACTCGAGAAAAGATTCTCGAATATTAGCAGTTGAAAAACCACGGACACAAAATGTGCTGCTAGCGTTATCTATTTTATAAATGACCCCAGGAGTCTCTGGATATAATTGGCTGCTTAACGGGAGAATTACTTGTTGATCGTTTCGGTCGGAAATTATATTGTCGGCGAGATCATCGAGAGCTGTATCTAAATTTATGTCATAGCGGGCATCTAAACTTTCATACAAACCTGGCTTAGAAACCATAGAAGTATTATTTACTCTCAAGAACTCTGTCATAGCGAGCGTCTCTTGAAGTAAAGTGTCTATACTTAATTCCGCGTTGTTCATTTAATTCCTGTCAAATCCTATGAAGGAAGCCCTAATTTTAATCTCAGCAATTATTGTAAAATTAAAAATACTTTGTTGACAAGTTTTTTACCAAAGAAAAATAACAAGCTTAATGAGCAAGATAACCAAGAGTGGAGAAAAATCAAAAGGCAGATGTGGGGGAAGTCTTTTTCTAATGGGATCACAACTGTAATCACAAATTTTTTTAATTTTTAATCGATAGGGATTTTTAGAAAACTGGGGAAAATAACTAAGAATCGCATCGACCAAAAGTACAAATATATAAGCTTGAAGTATAGTGCTAATGACTGCCATTGCTCCCTCCCAATTGTCTACGTTCTTGATAAGCATGGCAGATGCAAGCGCCATAAAAAAAGAAACACATTAAATAGAAAAGCCAGATTACTCCCATAACCGAGGTATAAAGATCGCCATAATTTCTCATCAGACTCGTTCGCACATAATAAAAATAAACCCAAAAAAGTGACTTGCCTAGGAAGACTGAAAGCGAAAAAGCCATCGCCGCAACAAAAGCTTCATGCAGATGAATTTTCCACGAAAATAACCATCTATAGAGAAAAGTGAAGTAGGTAATCAAAACAGCAATATGGAGCATATTAGAATTAAGCCAATAAGATTTTTTTAAATTAATCTTTAAGAAAAAACTCAGCACGGGACGTAAAAAATCAAAATTATCAAAGAGAAATTTAGTAAGATAATTGGTCTGAAGAAACTTTATAATATAAATAATGACTGGTGGAAGAATGAATATCATAGCGAGCATAATAAGAGTCATGCCAATGATCACAAAGCCTTTGAGAATGCGCCAAAGAGAAAGATGAGTTTTATCCTCCGAAATAAAATAAATTCCCATCCAAATTGAATTCAAAAAAGTGATTGTTGAGATAACTAAAAACAAGAAATTAAGTAATGTAAAATTTGTACCGGCAAAAAGTGGACCTTTTATAAGCGTCTGTAAACGAAGTAATAGCTGCGGAGCTACTTCTGGAAAAAATTGCGAGCCAATTAAGAAGATATATTTTTGAGTCTTATCAAGATTGCCTAAAAAATACCCAATTCCTCTCACCATCAATAGTGCAAATGGCACAACGGTGATCAGTGCATAAAAACTTGATGACGATGCCAAAGTAGTACCTTTTTTTTGATAAAAAAGAAGGGCACCTCTATAAAGATTGGTTAGAGCATCTTTGCAAAATTTAAATGTTGCATCCATCCCTCTATGCTAGCGGAAAGTTCCAAATTTTCAAAGTTAAAACAGCAAAAGTTGAGGACTGCGTATCCCCTCAAAGCTCTCGCCAATCAAAGAAAGAATCGAATCGGCAACTGGAGCAAGCTGACGTTCGATATAATAATCGTAATCGATATCTGCATGTGGAAGTTCAATCGGTATTGCCCCTCTCTTAGTCATGACAAATTCTAATCGGCGTTTAGTAATTCCTTTGTGATCCAATAAAAGTTTTGCTGCTTTAACATGAGGGGGAATATTTTTCACATATTCTTCTATTGGTTTAGTGAGTTTTTTTACTAATACCAATTCATGATCATGCTTTTTATCTTCGAGCTCTTTGAGAGTCTGATAAATAAATTCTTCATGATTTTCATTATAAAAAATTCGTCTAATTAATTCATACTGAAAATTGCGGGCCAAAAGACTCCAGTCTGAACGGACATATTCCATTCCGGTCAAAACTATTTCTTCTTTTAATCCATCCTCTGTGTTTTTAAGCATGAGTCCAGCATATCGTTTTTTAGCCCCCTCCCCCACACCTCTAGTTGATGTGAGAATTAATTTTTTAAAAAATTTATCGTATTGAATTTCTAATTTAGAATCAACTGCATATTCATCTAACAATCTCTTTTGTATAAAATGATTAACGGACGCCACGACATTTGCTCCCTCGACTTCATAATTTTCTTTCGACTTAAATTCAACAAAAAGAGAGTCTGTGTCTCCGTAGAGCACACTTAGCCCCTTCTCTTCTAAGAAACTTATAACTGTTTTTAAAAGCCACTGACCAGTACCAGTAATCGCATCGGGGAGATCTTCTTGATAAAATCTGCATCCACTTGAACCCATGACTCCGTAAAAGCTATTCATTAAAATCTTTACAGCTTGAGAGAGATTGCCATTTTTTAAACGTTTAGCTTCCGCTCTTTTTTCTAAAAGATTTTTAATTTTCTCTGGTAGAATATGATGATCCCTGGAAAAGCTAAAACCGTTTGGAGTTTTGAGTGGATTAATAACCCGATCAACTCTCGATAGAGGATCAATAAGAAAGGTTTGAATTAAAGTTGGATAAAGACTTTTAAAATCCATGACCAAAACATTTTGATGAATCCCAACTTTTGGATTGAGAACAAATCCTCCTTTAGCTTGTCTCATCCATTCTACATCGGCTACATTTGGGGCAACATATTCATACCGATGTAGGGCCGGAAGATAAAAATGATCAAATGCCGCGGTAGAGCCACCAATTCGATCGAGTAATAGTCCAGATATCAGAGAGCGATTGATAAGCAAGTCTAATAATTTTATTTTCTCAAAAATATCTAAAACAAGCTGTGCATCTTTTAAATTATAGCGAGCCAATGAAATTTTATCCTCGCGAAAACGCCTTTCTATTTCTTCCCATTTAT
>CANFNL010000037.1 GCA_947448205.1 Bacteriovoracaceae bacterium | reverse complement strand
TTAAGGACACACAAAGGAGAAAAGACTTCACTGGTGAAATGAAAGTTCATCTGGCACAACTAGATTTTTACCGGGAAAACAAAAAAGATGATCTCTATTTCGAGACAGCAAATAATATCCTTGATCTAAATAAAAAAAACAAACTCGATCAAGACGATCTATTATTTGCGATAAATAAGATTAAAGAAGTCGCAGGATTTATGCAAATCAATCTTGTCAAAAACAAAAATACAGATGAGGTAAAATATAACAAAGGTGATTTCAAAAAAATTATGCGATACTTTGATATTCTCAGCATATTAGATAAAAATAAAAAAAATCAATACCGTTACTATCAGGGAGAGACGGCATTATCTATTCATAACTACCAACAGGCGCTAAAATACTATGTTAAGGCCGTTATGAATTCTAAAAAACTCAAAGACAATGGAGATATTACTAAAAAATCATTAGAGGCGATGCTTTCAACTATAGAGTTCGCACAATTTAAAAAAAGTAAAGATAACCAATATACAATATTTGCCTTTAAAAACTACTTGCTCTTTTATCCAAAAGCTGAGAAATCACAAACTATTTATCAAAAATTATTTAACAAATATTACGAACTTCAAAATTCAGACAATGCGGTCAACACATTAATTGTCTACAAATACAATTATCCGGCCGATGAAATCATCCATCGCGAAATGCTTACACAAATTCTGGACACCTACATAAAAGAAAAAAACACCGACAAACTAACAGCCTGGATTAATAAAATTGAAAAAGGCTACCTAAGTTTCAAATCTGATTATATTCAAAACTCTATCGCTGCATTAGGAAGATTACTTTTTAACAAGTACCAGGAAATGGAAAAAAATGGAAAAATAAAAGAAGCTACTGAAGGATATGAATCAATTTATGATTCTAAAAAATACCCTAATAGAATAAAAGCAGAAGCAGCTTATGCTATTGCCACACTTTACCAAGAGCAAAATAATGCTCGTGAATCTTATAAATGGCTTCAAAAATCCCTCTCTATTTATGAAGATAAAGATTTATTTGAGGTGACCTCTTCTCTCTTGGTTTTGGCCAAGGGCTATCGTCTCCTCCAAAATTTTAAGCTCTCAAGCAATTTGGCAGATTTAGTCTCAAAAAGATTTTGCCAAGAAAAATTTAAAGACAAATTTAAAGAAAAAAATGAATTCTATGAAATTCTTATTTCTAATAGTGCTGTCGATAAAACAGAGGCTAAAGAACTTTTAAAAATAGAATCAGATTTTTCCGGATGCCAAATGGAGAAGCATTTTGTTGAAAAAACACAACTCGACAACTTTGAGAGGCTAATTCTAAACGAAGATCAAAAGGAGGCCATTGAATACTTCAGTGCTCATTCAGACAATGAAAAAATGGCCAGACAAATGGGAAGATTCTTAAAGTTCAAATTTTGGGTTGCACCGGCCAATTCCAAAGAAAAAGTAAAAAAAGAAATATTAGCAATATATGACAAATATCCATCAATACAAATCGGAGATCTTTTCACACAATATGAGAAAGTTGTCGAATTCAGAGAAAAAATCCAAAATTTAACATTCACTTTTACAAATAAAGAAAAATTTGATGAAGAAAAATATAATTCAGAAATTGAGCAATACTTCTCAATTATTACGTCACTCAACAATGAAGCTATTGCTCTCTCAAAAGAGTCGAACCCTGAGGAAGTCATCTTAATTAGAGATGTACTTGCACGCCCTTATTACGCACTAATGGATACAATAAATGCCTATGTCCCTCAGGGAGTCGATATTAAGTACATAGATGGTTTCAAAGCTGGAATGCGCCAAATTACTGAGTCATTGGCAGCTAAAGGATTACAAGTTGATCGCGAAAAAGTAGCTTATTTACAAAAAAATAATTTTTTCTTTGAAGTTCAAAAACATGATAAATTCATCAATGAAAAAGAGAGAATAAACGAAAATGCAGATGAGAGATTACGCGAAAACTTAAACTATCACTCAGCTTTTCTTTTCTCTAACACAATGGATTTGACTCGAGGTCAAAAAAAATGAGAACAAAAATAATTAAAACCTCATTTTTGCTCATTGGGTTAATCTTAATCTCTGGATGTGCAACTCAGAATTTTGAAAAGAAAATTGAAACTTCCGACGTAGATCTTTTGAGAGAAGAGTCATTGATGAGATATAATACAAACCGATTGGAAGTAATGGATGTCTCTGAAAAAGATGTAATCGCAAAAGCTCTACTAGCTTGTCACCAAAATAAATTTATCAAAGGAATGGGCTTATTAGAAGAAAAAATGCACCAGAATAAAACTAATCCATTTTACTGGAATGCTCTAGGAACTTGTTATTCGCTCAAGAGGGATTTTCCAAAAGCAATTTTTTTCTATGAATTGGGAATGGAGGCGCTTCCTCTCTTTCAAGAGCAAAGAAAGATGCTAGCAGAAGCGACAATTGCAAATAACTTGGGGCTAATTCACTTGAACTTTAAAAGATATAACCAGGCTTATGATTCATTTAAAAAAGCACATGAACTATTACCCAGTTTTTTTACCCCCGACTTTAACATGGCCCAATTGTATATCGAATTTAATGAAAACGATAAAGCCCTCGAGCTGTTAAAAAAACTAGAGGCTAAAAACCCAGATGATATAGACTTACTATACTCTTTATCGCTTATTTATTTTAGAAAAAGTGATTTTGATAAATCATTTAATACAATATCTAAAATTAAAGCAGATTACTTAAATCGACCTGATATCGTTGGATTGTATGCTTATAATTTAATGAAAAAGGATCGCTTAACCGAAGCTAAAACTATTATTGAAAAGCGGCTATATGCTGATGAATATAACCAGAGAAACAAAATTTTACTTGAGGAAATAAACCAAAAGATAAAAGTACTATCTAAGACAACAAAGCAAAATTAACTAGGCCCAAAATTTTATTAACCACTGGAACTGGAGCAGTAATGGCCCTGTCAGTATTTCTTTGACTTTAGAAGGAGTTCCTATGAATTTTATCGAAGTGTTCAAGCAAGGTGGATTTATCATGTACCCGCTTTTGATTTTCTCAATCGCTATCTGGGTAGTGGCGATTCAAAAAATTCTCTATCTTGTAAAATTCAAAAGAGATGCAAAAAAATATCAAGATGAAGCTTCAAGAATTATAGTCCAACAAAAACTTCATGAAATGGAAATTCTTTATAAAAACTGTCCTGACTCTATAGCTAAAGCCCATTATGCTATTTTTGATGAAGCTATCGGTAAAGAGGAATATGAACAAAGATTGCAAAGACGTTTATCAGAAACTAATGCAGATTTAAAAAGAAATTTATGGATCTTAGGTACAATTGGCTCCTCTGCACCTTTTGTAGGTTTATTTGGAACTGTTTGGGGGATCATGGGTTCATTTAAAGCTATCGGTGGAGCGGGCAAAGCAGGATTTGCAGTTGTTGCCGGAACAATTTCGGAATCCTTAATAGCAACAGCAGGTGGTATTATCGTGGCAGTCTTTGCTGTTGTCCTCTACAACTATCTTCAAACAAGAATCGCAGAAATCGCTAGAGAGTTCAAAAATGGACTTGGCGATATGGCCGATCAATTCAATACTTTGAAGCGGTAGTCTTTCAAAAATAAATTAACTCTTTTACCAGGATAATTTTATGTCAATGGGAAGATTAAGTGAAAGTGGAGATGATGACGATGCAATTGTAGCAGAAATTAACATGACTCCAATGATCGATATTATGCTAGTACTGCTTATTATTTTTATGGTTTCTTCGACGGCTGCACTTGAATCCGGAATGGATATTGAGTTGCCAAAGACAACTTTGACTAATGAAAAGAAAGAAGCAGAAATTTTAGTCATTTCGCTATCTAAAGATGGACAAATTGCTGTCCATGGAAAGAAAGTTAAAACTGAAGATGTCAAAAGAAGTATAGCTAGCACTTTAAAAGAATTAAAAACAGACTCAGTTATTCTTGAAGGTGATACATCTGCCAACTTAGGCAAGGCGATTGAAATAATGGATATGGCAAAAGTTGCAGGCGCCAAGAACTTCTCAATTGCGGCCGAAGAAGGAAAAACTAAGCTCTAATAGGAAGTTTTTATGACAACAACAACTTCGAAATTAACATTACCACGAAGAAATTTTAATAAGGATGAATCCAATTCGCGCTTTTTTAGAAATGCAGTTTTTGGAAGTTTTGTATTCCATGCACTACTTTTTTTCTTAAAATTTCCTAGTGAAGCTCTAAAAGTACCACTTAAAGAAAAACTCAGCTCTATTAAAATGAATTTTATTAAGCCACCTGAGTCTTACAGATTTCCAAAAAAGGAAAGTTTTTCTAAAGAACAAATCGCCAAATTCTTAACTAATGCAGAAGCTGGAGCAAAACAAGTAACAACAAATACTCCAGGCATGACTGGTGATCCGAATCAAAATAATAATAAAGTACAAAAATCAAAAGCAGGATCTCCTAAAAATGGACCACTATCTTCTCCAAATATTGCTGGAGGTGCTCTTGGAGATTCAGTGGTAAAGGGGTACGAATTTAGAGGTAGAGGCCTTAAAGCGCTCATGGGTAGTAGTGCAACTATGAGCCTGAGCACTGGTTCGGGAACCGAAGGAGCCTTTGGACTTACAAGCGGAGCAGGAATTGCCAATAAAGGAAATAATCTCACTGGTGATTATCGCGCCCCTGCAGGAATGGGGGATGGTTCTGGGCATCTTTTAGGAAAAGACTCAATAGGAAATTATGATCGATCAACAACTACTAGAGGTCTTACTAATAAAAAAGGAATTGATACTGCTTTCGTTCAGGCCGATACTGTTATCTTAGGTTCCATTGATCCTGAAATTTTAAGAAAAATTTTAGGTGAATACTTGGCTCAATTTAAATTTTGTTACCAACAAGAGCTTCAAGAACAATCAGAAAAAATTAAAGGCATAGTCGATCTTAATTTTAGAATTGAAGGTGATGGGAAAGTTTCTAAAGTAAATATTAAATCTGCTCAAACGAAATTTTCAGATAAAGGAATTGGATGTATGTCTAATATACTTAGGATGATCGATTTTCCAAAACCAAAAGGTGGAGGTTTAGTCGATGTAAGACAGCCACTTAATTTTTTCTCTGAATCAACTAAGATTTAAATAAAAAGGGCCACCAAGGCCCTTTTTATTTTTATTTATCTAGGCCTTTGACTTAAATTCAAACTCAACTCTTCCTTCTTGATTTAAAAGTAAATAAGCCTCAAAAGATTTACCAGATTTTGATTTAAAACCTTTAATAAGATCTGTTTTTTTTTGAGACATAAGAAGCTTTATATGAGTCTCAGAAAGTTTTTTCTTGGCCATCACTTTCCAAATCGTAAACCCACACCCTTCTCTCCAACGAGAGCAACTAAAAGATTTTGGGTAATCTTGAATTGTGGCTTGGCATAGAGGGCACAACCCTAAGTTTACTTTTGGGGCTAGGCTTTTTGTTGAAGCTTCCACCCCCTCTCCTTTTTTAGTGAATTTATCATATTGACCATTGTAGGCCTTGGTTTTTTTTTCGCCTTCTAGGCCTACTATTGATTTCCATTCATGAGTAGCACTTTGAATATATTTTTCAATTTGATCAAGAAAGTCTAAATCATCTTCTTCTCCTTCTGCCATGGATTGAAGTCTTAGTTCTAATTTAGCCGTTTGAGAAACAGAAGTAAGTGCACTAGTTGAAGGCATTGAGCTTAGCCTGTCAACTAAATGAACACCTTTATCACAAGCAATTAAGCTTTTTCCAGAGCGTTCAATATAATTTCGCTTCAAAAGTGTTTCAATAATTTGAGCGCGAGTGGCCTGAGTGCCAAGACCAATTTCTGAGCGAAATATCTTCTTTAAATCCACTTCAGAAACTAAGCGAGCAGGATTTGTCATATCGTAAAGGAGGGAGGCTTCAGTATAATCAAAAGGTGCCTTAGTTTTTTTAGCCTCTACTTCTGCCTTCTTCAATAATCCCATTTCTCCAAGTGAGATATCAGGCAACAAATCTTCATGCTCTCTTCCTTCAAGAATCTTAAATCCGATTTCCAAAATCTTTTTTCCACGAGCTTTGAAAATATTTTTCTCACAATCAATTTCAACTTCTGTTTCAAGGTATTTATGATTTTCAAGAAAATTTGAAATAAAACGTCTTAGTACTAAGTGATAAATTTTACCTTCCGGAGAACTTTCATTGCCAGAGAAGTCTTTTAAGGGGATTAGACCATGGTGATCTGTTAGTCTAAAATCGTCAAAAACAGCTTTATTTTTAAGACTCACTTTATTAGCTTGGAATTTTTCAAAATGTTCGGGGTATAGATCTCTAAACTTATAAACGAGCCCTTTTACAAAATCAATTGAAGATTGTGCCATGACTTTTGAATCAGTCCTTGGATAAGAGAGGCATTTATATTTTTCATAAAGTGATTGTGCCAGCTCTAGGGTTTTTGTGGCAGAAAAACCATAATGAATATTGGCTTGTCTTTGAAGTTCTGTAAGAGAAAAAAGTCCTTGGGGAAAGCTGGTTTTCTCGGTCTCATTTAAAATCGTGATCTTGGCATTTTTGTTCAAAAGACCAGGAATCAATTGGTCAAAAAAAGCTCTTTGATCTTGTTTTTTTTCATCTTCCTTTAAAGGACTTTTGGGATCAATCCAAAAGGCAGAAAGCTCACCATTTTTAAATTTAAAAAGTGCCTTTAATTCAAAATAATCTTTGGGAATAAAGGCTTCAATCGATTTTCTTCTTTCAACTAATAAACCTAGAACTGCTGTTTGAACCCTACCTACCGAAAACAAATCATTGAGCTTAATTGTGGCCAAGCGAGAAAGATTCATTCCCACTAACCAATCTGCTCTTTGGCGTGCTCTTCCAGCAATAAAGAGTCGATCAAACTCATAAAGTGGTTTAATATTTTTTAACTCCAATTCAATAACTTCTCGAGAAAGAGCGGCACTGGTCCAAAAACGAAAACTTTTTAATTTTGATTTACTCTCTTGCAATATAAGTCTAGCTATCAACTCACCCTCTCTTCCCGCATCGGTTGCGACAATAAGGCGTTCAAGATCAGACCTTTTAAATAACCTCTTAATGACATCTAATTGTTTTTTAGTATTAGGTTGTGCCTTAAATTTAAACTCAGCAGGAATAATAGGTAGAGCCTCTAGACTCCAACGCTTATATTTAGAATCATAATCTTCTGGATCAAAGGGTGCTAGGAGATGACCAATGGCCCAAGTAATAACGTAATCTTCAATCTCGATAAATCCATCGTTACCACTTGTATTTTTCCCCTTAGCAAGGGCACTAGCAAAATCACGAGCAACGGAGGGCTTTTCAGTAAGAATTAATGTTTTCATTTATTTTATTATCTCAAGAGATTAAAGACAATATTTTCATAATATAGTTAAATAGACAAAGGTCTTAAAAGGATATTTAAAATTTTTGAGTTGTTTAAAATAAAAAAAGGCCAGAATAATCTGGCCTTTTTTTCAATAATAATTAGTTATAAAATAATTAAATTTCAGATGAAGATGGCTTGTACCAGCATAATGGACGAGGTCCAACAGTGTAGCCATCTCTCTTAATACATGTACCAATTTTAGGATCATTTTTATCTACATCTTGGTCAAATGACTTATCACAAAGAATCCCATTGAAGTAAGTATCTAGACGACATTGAGCTTGTGGATGGGCATCATTTGTTGATTTAACAACAGACTTATCTGGAGTTGTGAACTGAACATTAGAATTTCCACCAAGTTCTCCAAGGAGTGAGCCGAGTGATTTTCCGGCCATTGCAATTCTTTGACAAAGAGCAATTTCACCTTCGTTTTTGTAGACCATCTGACATTGTTTAGTAGCTTCATCGTCAATCGTCATTTTTGATACAGCAGAAATATTATCAGCTTTTTCTAAAACTCTTCTTAAACACTTCATTGCCCCAAAATAATCTGCTTGACCTTCATTAGATGCCCAAGAAGATCCTTTTCTTGGAGCTCCACCAATATGGTGACCTAATTCATGACAAACAACTAAAGCGAATCCATCATCAGTAGTTAATGGGTGACGAGCGAGACCGCCGTACATATTAACTGTCCATCTTTTACCCATCTCTTGGGCACTTGCATTAACAGTGTCATCATCCCAGTTATTGTTCATAACGAGAGTTGCACCTTTTGCCTTAACAATTGGAGCATAGATATCAGAAACACTAGCAACAATGGCAAGAAATCTTTCTTTGGTCATGCCGTTAGTGGCTTTGTCCCATTGGGAAATTCTCAAATTGTTTTCAGGAGCAAATCCACTTTTTCCATGGATATCGCAAGCAAAAGAAGCAGAAGCAGTTAGTGATAAAGCGGCTACCGCTGATAAAATCCTTTTCTTCATAAATAAGTCCTCCGTAACAAAAAATCAGGATTCATATATGTTTGCGTAAATATATTAATTTAAAAATAAAATTAATCTTTCATTAACTGACATTTACTGTAGGACATTTTTTCATTGGGAAAATTCATTCTGAAAATAAATAAGGGACCCAAATGGGTCCCTTGTTGTCAATTCTTTGGCATAACTGAGAGCGTGAAATTACTCGCCAGCACCTGGTTTGTACCAACATAGTGGACGAGGTCCAACTTTATAGCCATCTCTTTTGATACAAGTTCCTGGGATTGGTGAAGTCTCAGATACATCTTCTGAAAAAGATTTATCACAAAGACCACCATTGAAGTATGTATCTAGACGACACTGACCAGCTGGGTGAGCATCATTGGTTCTTTTAACTATTTTCTTGTCTGGAGTAGTGAAAGAAACTTTGCCTTCGTTACCCAGTGAAGCAAGGAGCATCCCTAGAGATTTTCCCGCCATTGCAGTTCTTTGACAAAGCGCAACTTCAGCATCATTTTTATAAACCATTGAACATTGTTTAGTCACTTCAGCATCTATAGTCATTTTAGAGACAACTGAAATATTGTCATCCTTTTCTAAAACACGTTTCATACATTTTAGAGTACCAAAATAATCAGCTTGACCTTCGTTAGCTGCCCAATCACTTCCTCCACCGTACTTAGGAGCTCCTCCTAAATGATGTCCCGTTTCGTGACAAACAACTAGCATAAAACCATCGTCAGTAGTAAGTGGGTGACGAGCAAGACCACCAAACATTGAAACATGCCACACGTCCCCATCGCGATTAGCGTATGCATTAACTGTATCGTCATCCCAATTGTTTATCATATCCAAAGTAGCACCTTTAGATTGAACAATCGGAGCGTAAACATCTGAGACTCTCTTAATGATAGCTTCAAATCTTTCTTGGGTCATACCATTTGTATTTTTATCAAACTTAGAAATTTTCATGTTGTTTTCAGGAGCAAATCCAGTTTTACCTTGGATATCGCATGCGAAAGCAGCAGATAGAGACATAGACAGAGACAGGGCACTAATAATAATTCCATTTTTCATATATTCCTCCATGAACAGAAAAAATCAGGATTTTTTAATGATTGCACTACCCTAGTTTTTAAGTAATAAAATAAATCTTTCTTTTTCTTTCAGACAAGCTTGTGCAAAGACCGAGTTTTTTAATTTGTCTTTATCTTTCTCCAGTGAAAAAGTAGCTTATGAAAAAAATAATTCAAAAAAAAATTCTCCTCATTACAATTTTATTACCGAGTTTTTGCCTATCTGATAAGGCAATTTCTGCAGATGTAATTGCCGCTAAATCTGCCCCTACGGTAAATACTCTTACTGCAAATAAATCTTGGCGAATATCTTTAGGCCTGGGTGCTTCCATCAAAAATAATTTGCGAAGAAATAATAATAAATCAGGCAGCGGAGGCGATGTCGTCTTCACCCCACTTCCACTGCTACAAATTGCTTGGGGTCCAATTTCAGTTGGTCAACAAGGAGTAAACGCTGCCTTTTATGGCAACCAACAAACTGGAGCCTCTCTAAACTTTAATCAAGCAGGAGACCGCTACTACGGCACGGGAATGGAAATTAAAAAAGAGTCGTGGCTTTTGGGCCTTGGATTAAAATACCATAAATTTTCTTTTTTATTTGCTAAAGACATAAGCGCTCGCTCAAGGGGAGCAAAATTAAATTTTAACTACGCTGAGCTCTACCCTCTTGGCAAAAATATGAAGACTCGAAGCTCTTTAGGGCTTGAGTGCTATGATCAAAAATTTGCTCAATACTACTTTGGAGTAAAGGCAAATGAAGTGATGGCTACGAGAAGAGAGTATAATCCAAAAAAATTTTGCCAACTTACAATGTCATTTTTTCCTATCTACAGCTTTGATGAACATTTGGATTTTATGGCAGGACTTTCGTTTAAAGGTGTGAGTAAAGAAGTTAAGAACTCTCCACTTATTAAATCCAATTGGCTAGAAAGTGCCTTGATAATAGGTAGTCTTTGGAAGTTTTGATTTTAAGCGCTTTTTGAAGAACACAAGCATATAAAATTCATTATTTTTTTGAACCAACTAAATTCTCGATCTCGGTAACAACTTTTCGATAACTTGTTAATTGATATTTTTCCTTAAGTGGTAAAATCGCGATAGTCATCATTTGATTTAAAGTTAATGTGTCATCTGACATACCCAATATATTTTTAGCAAAATCTTCTATCACCATAAAAAAAATAGCCAGGGGAGAGATCGCCGATGTAAGTGCTTCTGGAAAACCAACACCATTGCTGACACCATGGTGCTGCTTGATTAGCAAATCGACGCCCTGAGGAAGCTTGGGATAGGATTGCACCAAACCTGCACACAGGTGAGCGTGGTTGATAATTAGCTCAGTCTCTTTTAAATCGAGATTAGCCTTCTTAAGAGCTGGCAAATCGGAAATTTTTTGCAGTTTTTCATCCTCTAGAAATAAATCGTGAAAATAGCTGACCATACAAATTTTTTCAAAAAGACTATTTTGCTGATCTCCTTTTCCCCACTCCATCTTTGGTAATAAAATATAACTAAGTGCACATATAAGATGTGAATGTCGATAAGAATAACTTCCTTCATCACTCAAAAGTTTTCTCAACAACTGACCCAGTTTGTCCGTTTTTTGAATTTGAGATTTCATTACGGTTAAAGTTTGATTAACAATTGTTACCGTCATGGGGGTAATTCCAAGAGCTTTTATAAGATCCGCACTTATTTGATAAGAGTCGGCCGTTGCTTGAATTTTTTCATCGAAGCTTTTGGCTTGATTAAGATTATTCAAATTTTGAGCCATCAAATCGTCTAAAAACTTATGATAATTTTCTTTTAAAACATAAAAGTCACTTACTCCAAACTCTTCATATTTAATTAGATCATCTTTGGTAAATTGGTCATTAACATTAATTTTTTTTACAAAAGCATCACCTGCTTTTTTAACTAATTTAATATAAATATCACAAGGAGCGGAATGCATAAGAAAGAAATAACTTACTGGAAATGGTACATAGTCTGGCAATTTCAAATGCTTGAAGTCTTCTTTTTTTAGACCTAAAGCCTTAAGAACTAATCGATTAATTTCTTCGATCCTTAATCGCTCGGATACTAGAGCATATTGTCTATAGACATGCTCAAAAGGTCCAATAACTATTAAGGGTATTTTTAATGATTGGTCATAAAGGCAATTAAGTATTTTATCAGCAATGTGATCAACTACTTGCTCATGACTGATTACCTCAGAAAAATTGCGGACAATAACCAAACTAAAACTCTCGCCACTTTTTAAGCATTCAGTGCCATCTGATGAAGTTTTAAAAGCTCTCACTTGAGCATCAAAACTTCGCTGTAAGCTTTTTGTAATCACTTCGCGAGTAGACTCATTGGGTTCGATGAGTAATATTTTAATAATCTCCATACTTAGATCATAAACGAAATTCGCCTTATTTGAAGATAAATATTTTTGCGAATTGCTTGCAAAAAAGTTGCAAAGACGATTTTGCCAATCTAGACTAGGGCCATAGTTAATGAATCTGCAGAGCGACTAAAGATAGGATCAATAATGGTAAGTTCAGCCTATAAAAAAAAGGATCTGGAAATTGAAAAAAAAGTCATCTCACTCTTAATGGGAAAAAATCTTACAATTACAACTCCCAGAAAAATGATCCTAACTATTTTATATAAAGAAAGAAGTCCATTTAGTGTCTTAGATATATTAAATAAATTACCTAAGAATTGCTGTGATCAAGCTACTATTTATCGTTGTCTCAATCAATTCATAGAAAATCATTTAGTAGAGACTATACATTTACAAAAAGATCTAGTTCATTTTGAATTTAATGCCCCCGACCACCACCAGCATCATATAGTGTGTAAGATCTGCAATAAAATTGATTCTTTTCAAGATTGCATACTAGAAAAGATTGAAAACAATTTAATAAAAAAAGGTTATAAAGAAGTTCGACATAAGTTAGAATTTTTTGGTATTTGCGAAATGTGCCAAGAGTAGATCTTGGCCAAAGGATATTATTATGAAAGTTAGTAAATTTTTCTTCTTTTATGTCCTCTCCTTTGCCACAATCTTTGCCAATATTTGTTTGGCAGAAGTGACATGGGAGACATTAAAAACTCTTGATTTGGATCCTAAAACTAAAAATCCAATTGCCAAGGGTGAACTTAAAAAAGTTTTAGGCAAAGAAGTCGTCATTAAAGGATTTATGATGCCACTGGATTATGATTCAAAAGCCGTCTCTGAGTTTCTCTTTATGCCCTATGTCCCGGCCTGTATGCATGTTCCACCTCCACCTCCCAATCAGTTAGTGTTGGTCAAAATGAAAAAAGGAATCACTGTTCCACCATCTTTTTATCCAGTTGAAGTCACTGGTGTATTAACAGTTGAAGCCAATAAAGATCTTGAATCCTCTTACAAAATGGAAGGATTAAAAATTAAGGAACTAAAGCAATAACATGATTAAAAATTCAATTTTTGTTTCTGATCTTAAATTTTCTTATCCCAACACTCAAAAGCTAGTTCTTTCAATTAACCGATTGGAAATATCAGAAGGTGAAAAAATTTTTCTCTACGGTCCCTCTGGCCATGGAAAAAGTACGCTCCTCAATATTTTAGCAGGAGTCCTTGAAGTCAAAGAGGGAACTATCCAAGTATTAGGGAAAAATCTCCCAGAGCTCTCTCAATCAGCTCGTGATCATTTGCGAGGTGAAAACATTGGTTATATTTTTCAAATTTTTAACCTAATCCCCTACCTCAATATTAAAGAAAATATCCTGCTGCCTGTGATGATAAATAAAAAGCGAGCTGGTAATATAGACTATTCTCAACAAGCTGATGAATTGATTAGCACTCTAGGCTTGAGTGAATACGCTCACCAAAAAGTTACAGATCTCTCCATTGGACAACAGCAAAGAGTTGCTGCCGCTAGGGCACTAATCGGAAACCCTAAAATTATAATTGCAGATGAGCCAACCAGCTCACTAGATGAAAAAAACACTGAAGAATTTATGAAGCTTTTACTGGCAAATTGGGAGATTCGAAAATTTACCCTAATCTTTGTTTCTCACGATACAAGATTAAAAAAATATTTCGAAAAAACCATTTCACTTCCTGAAATTAATATAACATAGCGAAGGCAGACATGATAAATTTTTTAACCTATAGATCTATAAACAACAGAAAATTTACCAGTTTTCTCTGCATTGCCTCAATAGCTTTATCAGTTACACTTTTTTTGGCAATTGAAAGAATTCGCAATGGTGCCCGCGAGGGATTTACCAATACGATTAGCCAAACAGATCTTATTGTCGGAGCTAAAGGTGGCTCTCTTCAATTGCTTCTCTATACTGTTTTTCATATTGGTGGAGCTGTTAACAACATTCGAATGACTACTTTTGATGAAATTAAAAATAATCATTTAGTCGATTGGGCAATTCCTATTTCTTTGGGCGATACCTATAAGGGCTTTAGGGTTGTGGCAACGGATGAAAATTTTTATGAGCACTATCGTTTCCGTGGAGATAAAAAAGTTGAAATGAGTGAAGGAAGCCGTCCAAGTGATACTTTTGATGTTGTTTTAGGCAGCGAGGTTGCCAAGAAATATCAACTAAAAATTGGGGATCCCATTTTATTATCGCATGGCTTATCATCTGAAGCAATTCTCTCACACGAGAACACTCCCTTCAAAATTAAGGGCATCATCGCCTCAACTCAAACACCAATCGATACTGGAGTTTATATCAACCTTTATGGAATGGAAGCTATGCACTTTGGCTGGGAATCCGGAGTTCCTGATGGCGCTAAAATAAATCCGGAACGCTTTAAAAAAGAAAATATTAAAATTACTCAAATCACATCATTTATGGTCAAGCTCAAATCTCGCATTGCGGTCTTGAAGATGCGCAGGGAAATTGATCAATATGAAAAAGAGCCCATTATGGCAATTATCCCAGCTCTCTCCCTTCAAGAAATGTGGCAGACTATAGGCTATGTTGAGCAAATACTCTTTTTAGTTAGTCTATGTGTATTACTTGTTGGTGTATTAAGTATTCTGATTTCACTTTATACTTCTATTAACGAGAGAAGACGAGAGATGGCGATTCTAAGATCTTTAGGAGCAAGTTCGCGCCATATTTTTGCTCTTCTCCTATATGAATCAAGTTTTTTAGTTATCGTAGGCTGTATAACTGGAGTCGCAGCTCTTTATGGAGCACTCATTTTTGTAAGACCGTGGTTAGAATCAAATTTTTCGGTTTACTTGGAAACTCAGCCACTTTCTAAAACAGAATGGTTCTATCTTTTAGGAATTTTCTGTGCCGGAACTCTGGCCGGAATTATTCCCGCAATCAAGGCTTATATGAACTCATTACAAGATGGATTAACTATAAAGTTTTAAAAATTCTTACTCTTTATAAGAGTGTTTCCAATAATTAATAATAACGCCGAGCTTACCAATAAATGAAGCGCCTCAAGACCTAAATTGAGATCGATTGGCTCTTTTAGCATTACAGCACTGGCCAATTGACTTATATAGTTCAAGCGAGGCAAGAGTGCATAAATCAGTAATCCAAATATTTTAAAGACTCCCAAGTCTTTAAAATATTCATCAACAGTTAGATTTTTGAAGCTATTATTTGAAAGTGAAATAATAATCACAGTCGTAAAAACCAGTAAAAATGCCGCTATTTTTTCGGCGATCAAAGAATAAAGGAATGAAATTATTATAATTAAAAAAACATAGAGCCCCATCAGTAAAATACTTAAGAGATGACTAAATGAGAGCGCGAAAGAATGAGTAGCAAATGAAAAAAGAATGGCCGATAATAGATAAGCATATAAGTAATAACCATAAACCAAAAGCCATGATCCACAAATTCTTGTGAACATATACTGTGTTCTCGATATTGGAAAACTTAAGTATTGATAAATTATTTTATCTTTAAAATCTGATTGAATTGAGCTAATTCCAAAAATCGAAGCGATAATAACACTCCAAAAATTTATAAAAGTAAACATGAAAGTTAAACTATTTGTGCCAGAAACCATAATAGAGGCCGTAGCACCATTACTATTGATCATGAGTTTTAAGAGAGCATGTCCTAAAAAAATCATAAGTGTGGTCGCAACAAAAATAAAAATAAGTGTTTTGCTTCGCAATTCTTTTAGAATGGTATCTTTAATCATTGCACTCAATTGGGCCTTGGATTGATTATTCATTCTTTGATTCCTTCATTTTGACGACTGACTAATTGATAAAAAAAATCTTCTAAAGTTGAACCATCATCCAATATTTTTTGAACACTTCCAGAATAGAGGAGCTGTCCCTTATGTAAAATGGCCACATCATCACAAATCTGCTCCATCTCTGAGAGAATGTGAGAATTTAAAAATATAGTTTTCCCCAGAGCTCTTTGTTTTCTCAGTATATCTTTTAAATCCCTCATACCTATAGGGTCTAACCCAGAAAAAGGTTCATCCAAAATAAGCAGGTCATTTTCACCAATCAAAAGACTTGCTAACCCTGCTCTTTGCACTTGCCCTTTAGATAGCGATTGTAATTTGCGATTTGCTAATTCAGAGATATCTAACTCAGTTAGTGCGTGATTAATTTGGTTAGTTAAGTGCTCTCCGTGAAGACCTTTCATAGTACCAAAGAATTCTAAAACTCCTCTGACTGTATAATAAGGAAAAAAATTAAATTTTTCTGGTATAAAAGCAACCCCTTTGCGAGAGTGCGGAGTTTGGGAGCTCACTGCATTAATTGTAATTTGCCCAAGATCTTGTTGCATTAAATTAAGAATTAGTTTTACGAGGGTAGTTTTGCCCGCGCCATTAGGCCCTAGAAGGGCAAAAATTTTACCACTTTCAACTTTCAAACTTACATCGCGCAGAGAAAAATCTGCTCCGTACGACTTACTTAAGTTTTGAACCTCAATAGCGTTCATAAATAATATCCTTGTCAAACAATAATACAGATTGAATTTTACATCCTTTCTATCATATTCTCGGCCTTAGAATTTTCAAAGAAAAAAGGAGAAAATAATGGAGAAGACTAATTCATTATCTATTTATGACTTTAATGCAATAAATATTAATGGTGAGAGCGTCCCCCTAGCTAATTACAAAGGAAAGACTCTTCTCATTGTGAATGTCGCTTCAAAATGCGGCTTTACTTCGCAGTATAAAGATTTAGAAGAAATTTATAAAAATTATAAAGATCAAGGCTTAGAAATTTTAGCCTTTCCTTGCAATCAATTCGGAGCACAAGAGCCTGGCGATGCTGAAGAGATCAAAAAATTTTGCAGCCTAAGTTATGACGTTACTTTTTCACTCTTTTCAAAAGTTGATGTCAATGGAGACAACGCTACTCCTCTTTATCAATACCTAAAAGAGGCACTTCCTGGCATATTAGGAACTAAGGCCATCAAATGGAATTTTACAAAATTTTTAGTGAACAAAGAGGGAGTGCCACAAAAACGTTACGCACCCAATGATTCACCAAAAGATATTTTAAGTGATATTAAAAAAATATTATAATTAATTCTTAGAAATTAAATAGTCGTCAAGATTGTCGAGAGTTTTTAAAATAGCAAAGCGTTTGGTGGCAATTTTATCAAAAACAAGATTTGTATTGGCGTTTAAAATAAGCTCAAAATTATGTCCTGACCTATTGGCAAGCTTATCCAGATAAGACTGTATATAAATTTTATCAGAAGCTTGAAGAGTTTTTGAAGTACAAAGAATGACAATATTTGAATTCAAAAAATTAATAGATTCGCTTAAGGCTTCTGAAGATAATGCTTCACAGAAAAAAGTAAAATTATAGCCATAATGATTACAAAGTAGGCCAGCTGATATGAGGGCCAAATCCGACTCCTCACTATCAATGCCTGCCAATAGAACATTGATCGTGCCTTTTTCTTTTCGCTCATTTGTTCGGTAGAGGGAGGTATTAGAATGAAATCGCAAGAAAGACTTTATCAATTGCTCTTGAGAGTTTGTATAGGAACCAGAGGCTACTAATTGCTCAATTTCTTGAGATAAAGGCAATAGGACATCAAAAGCCATTTCTCGAGGTGTGATAAGGGATTTTAACTTTCCAATTTCTTGGTTAATAACATCAATTTTGTAAGCCTTAAGGGCAAAGGTTAAAATACCTTGAGAATCACGAGGATCTACATGAGGCTTCTCTTTTACTAAGTTAAATTCACTTGCCTCGATGACTTCCTCAGTTTTTCCTAAATCTTTTAAGAGCTCCTTTAATTCTAAGATTGAAAGTTTTGCCACTTTGGAAATAGTGTATCCAAGTAAACAAAGTTCACTCAAAAGCATTAGCTTTTCAATATCTGACTTGGTATAAGTTCTATGGCCAGAGCCATCTCTAGAAGGGACAAGAGCTTGATATCTTTTCTCCCATGCCCTGATAGTATGGACTCCAACACCGGATATTTTCGAAGCCATTTGAATGGTGTAAGACGTAATCACTGGAACCTATTCCTCTTAACTTGCGCGTCTATAATTTGTCTAGAAGATCATATCATCGTTGGGTTGGTAAAAATAGAACATAAATCTATAATCAGACAATAATAATCTAGACAGGAGTTTTACAAATGAGAATATTAATCACTGGAGCTACTGGCTTTGTAGGTCGAAAATTAACGGTTAAACTCCTTGAAATGGGTCATGAAATTATAGTTCTAACAAGAGATAGACAAAAAGCAGAAAGCCTATTTTCAGGCAAAAAAGTTACGCCTTTTACTTGGACCAATAATCTTGAAATGCCTCCAGCAGAAGCACTTTCTGGAATTAATGGTGTCATCAACCTGATGGGAGAAAATATTGGGGCCCATAGATGGAGTAACGATCAAAAAAGAAAATTAAAAGAATCGCGAGTTGATGCTACAAAAAACTTAATCAAACAAATTGAGCAAACACTAAATTCTCCTCTTGAATTTTTTCTACAAGCTTCTGCCATTGGAATTTATCCAAAAAATAGCCATAAAGTATTTAATGAGGACTCCCATCCAGGTTTTGACTATCTTGCTGAGCTTTGTAAAGAATGGGAGGAACCAACCAATGATCTCTCAAAAACAAAGCGCAAAGCCATTATTCGCACGGGTGTGGTTTTAGAAAAAACAGACGGCGCCTTAAAGAAAATGCTTCCCCCTTTTCAATTAGGTCTTGGAGGACCAATTGGGGATGGCGACCAAATGATGAGTTGGATTCACCTCGATGACCTAGTCGAAATATACACTCAAGCAGTCACAGATGAAAAATTCTCTGGAATCATAAACGCAGTAGCTCCTACTCCTGTAAATAATTTTGATTTCACTAAAGCTCTAGGCCAAGCTCTTCACAGACCAACTCTTTTTCCCGTTCCAACTCTTCCTCTTAAATTAGCCTTTGGAGAGATGTCGACGATCATTTTAGACTCACAGGCAGTGGTTTCAAAAAAATTAGATGAATTAAATTTTCATTTTAAATATCCAAGTGTCAATCAAGCGCTCAATGCCATATTTGGGAAATAATTTTGAAAAATATCACTGGCAAAAAGCGCCATCTTTGTTGGCTCAGAAGAGATCTCAGGCTTCATGACCATCACGCTCTTTCAAAAGCTTTAACTCTTCAAGAAAAAGAGATGAGCGAGACTTTTGTCGCTTTTATTTTTGATAAGTCTATCTTAAGTGAACTCCCAGATAAAAACGATAAACGACTTACTTTTATTATAGATTCATTAAAAGAGATTGAAGCAAAACTCAACGAAAAGGGATCAAGTCTAATTATCAGATACGGCAATCCCATAGAAGAAATTCCAAAACTTGCTGAGGAATTAAAAATTGATTGTCTCTTTTATAATCGCGACTATGAGCCAAGGACCAAGGCGCGCGATGCTCAAATCACCCATAAATTAACATCTCAGAATATTAAAGTTTTTAATTTTAAAGATCTTGTCTTCTATGAAAAAAATGAAATTCTTACTGGAAGCAGAGAAATCTATAAGGTCTTTACCCCTTATAAAAATAAATGGCTTCAAACATTTAATGATCAAGAGCAAACTGTAGCAAATTACAAATGTGATTTAAGTCAGCTAGCTCAATTTCAAAACACTGAGTCTATCTTTAATACAGATTGGTACAAAAAAATTGGATTTATAGAAACACATTCAAACTTGAAAGGTGGATTTAAACAAGCACTCACTCGTCTAAGTTCATTTAAAAAATTTATTACTAATTATAAAACGGCCAGAGATATTCCTGCACTAGAGCAGACATCAAACCTCTCTCCTTATATCCGCATGGGCAATCTCTCGATCAGAGATATGATAAGGGTATCAATTGAAAAGAGCGATGAGGGAAGTGCCACCTGGCTTTCAGAGCTTATCTGGCGCGATTTCTACCAAGTTATTTTAGATGTATTCCCAAAAGTTGAAAAAAATTGTTTTAAAATGGAATATGATAATATCCACTGGGAAGGAAAACCTGAAGATTTTATGCTTTGGAGTAAAGGCCTTACTGGATACCCAATCGTTGATTCGGCCATGAGATGCCTAAATGAGACGGGTATGATGCATAATCGCTTAAGAATGATAGTCGCAAGTTTTCTCACTAAAACCCTTTTGATCGATTGGCGCTTAGGCGAGCGCTATTTCGCTGCAAAACTTCTCGATTATGATATGGCCGCCAATAATGGTGGTTGGCAATGGTCGGCCTCCACTGGAGTTGATGCTCAACCTTATTTTAGAATATTTAATCCCTACAACCAGTCTGAAAAATTTGATCCAGAAGGCTTATTTATTAGACAATGGTG
>CANFNL010000036.1 GCA_947448205.1 Bacteriovoracaceae bacterium | reverse complement strand
TTCTTCAAAAGAATAATTTTTCATGCGCTTCATCCAATTGAGATCGGCTCCAGCACAAAAAGATTTTCCCTCTCCAGTTAAAACAACCAGACGAATCAAATTATTTTTTTCTAACTCTCTAAAACATTTTATTAAATCTAAAATCAGTTCATCATTGAAAGCATTATGCAGCTCTACTCTGGTAAGAGTGACTGTTGCCACTCCTCTTTGATCAATTTGCAATTTATAAAACGCCATACTCCATCCTAAAAAAAATCAATTACATTCTAAAGACGCCAAACTTTGATTCATTAATTCCTGAATTTAAGGACGCTGAAATGGCCAACCCTAAGAGGTCTCGCGTATGGGCGGGATCAATGACTCCATCATCCCAAAGCCTAGCACTGGAATAATAAGGGCTTCCTTCTAAGTCGTACTTGTCTAAAATTGGTTTTTCAAACGCCGCTACTTCAACAGGACTCATTTCAGCTTTACCGCTGGCCTTTAAGCCTTGCTGCTTTACAGTCGATAACACTTTTGCTGCTTGCTCTCCTCCCATGACAGAAATACGAGCATTAGGCCACATCCATAAAAATCTTGGCGAGTAGGCTCTTCCACACATACCATAATTACCAGCACCAAAAGAGCCACCAATAATCACTGTAAACTTTGGAACATTTATCGTAGAGACGGCCGTCACCAACTTGGCTCCATGTTTAGCAATTCCTTCATTTTCATATTGTCGGCCAACCATAAATCCCGTGATATTTTGTAAAAATAAAAGAGGGATTTTTCTTTGTCCGCAAAGCTCAATAAAGTGAGCTCCTTTTTGAGCACTCTCTGAAAATAAAATTCCATTATTGGCAACAATTCCAATTTGTTCACCATGTATGCGAGCAAATCCAGTAACCAATGTAGATCCATAGCGCTCTTTGAATTCATGAAATTCACTGCCATCAACTAAGCGAGCAATAATTTCTCTAACATCAAAAGGTTTTCTTGTATCTTTGGGAATAATTCCATAAAGCTCATCAGCATTAAAAAGTGGTGGCTTAATATTTTTAGGGGCACGTAAGCCTTGAAGAGATCCTGGAGATTTGAAATTGAGATTTTCAATTATATTTCTTGTTATAAGACAAGCTTCATCTTCATCGAGAGCGTAGTGATCACTTACACCACTTATACGAGTATGGACATCAGCTCCACCTAGATCTTCAGCAGTTACAACCTCACCAGTTGCAGCTTGCACCAGAGGAGGACCACCTAAAAAGATAGTTCCGTTATTTTTTACAATAACAGTCTCATCACTCATGGCCGGAACATAGGCTCCACCTGCTGTGCACGATCCAAGCACCACTGCGATTTGTGGAATTCCTTTAGCACTCATTTGAGCTTGATTGAAAAAAATTCTTCCGAAATGATCTCTATCGGGAAAGACTTCATCTTGCTTTGGAAGAAAGGCTCCTCCACTATCAACTAAATAAATACATGGAAGAAAATTTTCCATGGCAATTTCTTGAGCGCGAAGATGTTTTTTTACAGTCATTGGAAAATAAGTTCCACCCTTTACCGTTGCATCATTGGCGACAAACATACATTCAATTCCGTGAACCCGACCAATTCCAGTGACCAATCCGGCCGCAGGCACCTCATCTTCATAAAGTTGGTAAGCGGCAAGACTAGAGAGCTCTATAAAAGCTGAGCCTTCATCAAGGATTTTTTCAATGCGCTCTCTTGGTAAAAATTTTGATCGTTCATGATGACGTTTAACTAAAACTTCACCACCACCATTTTTTATACATTTTAATTTTTCCCTCAACTCGACCATGAGCGAGCGATGATAGGTACTATTTTCGATAAATTCGGCCGAATGAACGTCTATATGCGACTCGATAAAATCCATTAATAAACCTCTTAAACTATAAGTCTTTATTGGGACCTATAGTTTAAGAATTAATGGGCCTTGTAGCAAGATTAAAGTCAATTAATCAATTGCGTTGAACACTCTCATTTAGCAATGATCTTAAGTTATAAAGCCTAGTAGGATCACGTTCCACTTCTTTCATCGCTTTTTGAATATTTAAAGCTTCTTTTACCACTGTTTCTTGCTGCTCTTTTGAGAGGCGTATTTTTTTAAAACGCAGCTTACCATTGCTTGTAAGTTGGGGTTTTCCGAAGGCATCTAGTTCGGCACTTACCTTGACGAGAAATCCGTTCTCCCGAATAAGAAAGGGTAGCCCTTTGGATTGCTCTAAGAGATTTAGAATCTCCCCTTCTTTGGGATTATCCAGTATCTTATTAGGGTCTATAAAAAGTTCTCCTGACTTGCTTAAAACAATTCCCCCTTCAATTTTATCTTGATTGCCTTTGGCACTTGCTGCAACAATACGTCCTGCTGTGCTAGGCAAGAATTTTGATGCTCCATTACCAGCAATAGGGCCTGCGTTAGGTAAATTTTCAAAATCGCGATTATTTTCAGTACTTCTTGAGGGCAAATTATTTTCCTCTTCAAAGCTTCCTTCTGAATTCGTTTTTATTTTAGCAGAGACAAGCCTATTTTGAGTTCTCGCCTCTTCGCTCTCTTTTGCGCTCTGACTATTTTTTTGGATACCTTCATTATCAGAATTATTTTTTACACTATTACTTTTAGATTGTTGATTTTTTAAATCCTCAATTTGCTGACGAAGATTTTGGAGTTCATCACTTGGACCTAAACTCTCAAAAGATTTAATGTCTTGAAAGTTCTGATTCTTGCTTTTAGAGAGAGCTTTCTCTCTTTTTTCTAGGTCGGATAATCTAGTGCGAAGATCTGATTGCATATCCTCAGTGTTTTTAGCTCTCCTTGCTTCTTCATCCAAATAGCTAAAATTTTGATAGCTTTCAACTGGTGAAAAATTAGCCCCCCTGTTAAATTTCCCCGAATTGTTTTCTGCAGAATCGTTAGAAACTATTTTATCGCTTCTAATCGCTTGAGATTTTAAAGCCTCATTGTTCGTTGAAATATTAATAGTATTGCCATTTGAATGGTTAATTAAGTCAGATTTCCCAAAATCAGAATTTAATGTAATCCCATATTGCTTAAATTCATCTTGAAGAGTTGAGTTATTTCTAAAATTATAGGCAACCTGATTATTTGTCTGTTCTTCAAAACTCCTGAAAGTTGATTCTGCCACTCTAATACTTTGCTTTAAGGCTTCAGTTTGACCGGTAGAATCTAAATAAGAAACACCTTTGTATTTTGATTTACATGAATCGATACCCATGCGATACGTCAGATATTTCAGATAAACTTCATTTCCTACTGAATCTATACTTTTAAGTTTTGCAATATTATCGTTTTTATCACCCTCTTTGCTTTGCTCATAGGAAGCAATCATCTTTTTTAAAAGATCTTTTTTATTTTTATTAAATTCAGCAACAATTTGTTCACCTTCAAAAGCTTTTGCAACATTGGCACAAACCTGACCTACCGATAAATTGACTTTGCCACAATTATTCTGCAAATAATTATTAGAAAGTAAGACTCGCAGATTGTTTATTTTACCAAAGAGTTTTTGTCTAGAAGATTGATCACCTGATTCGAAATCCGAAGCAGCAAATGTTATACTCTTCATTGCATTTTTAAAATTTGCTATTGATTGTTCAGATTGTCTTACTGTTTTAAAAATTGGATCTTTACCATTGAGAGAATAATTTAATAACGAATGCTCTATTAAGTGATTTAAATTATCAGCAGTAAGTATATTGTTTTGATCCTTTTCCTTTATATCATGAAGCAGTCGTTCTAAAACTTCATCCTGATTAGGATCTAGTTTATTGGTATTTTGTAAAAAATTTTTCTTTGCTTCTTCATTGATTTTAGAGATATTACTTAATGTATCTTCTAGTCCAATCAAATTTTGTTGATTTGGGGATTGAGTTTTAAGATACCCAGCTGTTAAATAATTTGAACTTAAAGTATCTGGAATCAAATAGGTTGTACCATTTAAATTAAGATTAGAGCTTCGCCTTTTAATATTAGTATTTTCTACAAGATGTGATTTAAATTTTATATTCATAAAATTCAAGGCTATTGGCTCCCAAGCTGAATTAGTCGGCATACAATTTTTAGTATTATCAGCAACTGAAGAGCACTTATTTATTTTATTTTTATATTCATCTGGTAATTGATCTGAATAAGCAAGGAGTGCCTTTAGATTAGTTGCATCATCAGAAATAAAATTATTCATTTCGCGGTTCATGTTTTCGCGCATTAGATACTTGGTCCATTCATTAACGATGAACTCTTTTTGAGCATTTAAATCCTTATCTTTCTCTAAATCTGTAGACATGGAGCTTTGCATACGTTGGCACTTGAAAACATTTTTACAGTAATTATCTTCTAATTTTTCAGAGAGATTATTACTAGCGTTGCTGCAATCAATATTATTAAGTAAATTCCCAATATTCTCTGCCGCTTGCTGATTGAGTATCATCAAAAGTGAATTGCCACCACAGTTGGGTAAATAACTTTTTATTTTCGGTTCACTTACTTCACTTCGTTCAGCTACATAGGCATAGGTAAATGAAGGAGTTACTAATGAAAAAAGTGAGGCAAAGCTGATAAGTTTTCTCATAATCGATTCCTAAGAGATTTAAGATCACCTAAGCCTATTGGCCGGATTAATATAATATTCTAATAAATAATATTATAATATTATAAGCTTATCGGCTTAGGGCCTTAAAAAGTTGAGTTTATCTAAAGGATGATTAGAATAGGTCTTAATTACTGATTGCAACAGTCAACTATTGAAAATCCACTGCTTCGCTAGTTAATTTTTTAAGCTTTAAATACTCTGCACGTTCTTTCTTCAAGCGCTCTTCCTCATCGCGTTTTAGATCAGCAGAACTTTCAACCTGAGCTGGAGAGCGATTTGATTTATTATCCTGGATAAGTTTAGCATATTTAGAATCGCCTACTTTACCTTTAGTAATTTTAGTAAAAATGGGTTTTCCTTTTTCATCGAGCACAACTTTGCCATTTTTTATCTCAGGAACAACTTGTTTAATCACTCCTCCCTCTTCAATTAAAAAAGGCTGACCTTGAAGCTCTTGAATCTTATTGCCAATAGTCTCAGCTACTTTTTCCTCGCTCAGACCATCCATCTTTGAGAGAATAATTCCCATATTGGCTAAAGATCCATTTGCTAATGATGAAGACATTGAAGATTTAGATTGGCCTTGAGCTCCCGTATTAAAAGGTGAATTTACACCAACACCTGCCGAAGATGAAATTGAGCTGAACTCCTTTTGGCCTTGCTGCCCTATTTCTATTGAACTTGTTGGCTGGCTCGAATTTGACATGTCTGAAGAGTTAACATTTTCCACATTAATAGATTTATTGCTAGAAAGATTTCCCACCTCTCTAGCATTATTGCTATTGGATAAGCTAGGGGATAAACCACTCTGACTTCCTTGATCCTTCTGGAGAATCTTATCGTTAAGTGTATTAACCTGATTTTTTAAATCAGCAATGATTTTTTCATCTTCATCACTCTTTTTTTGACGAACTCTTTCAGCCTCACTAGCTTCTTTTTCAGCTTTCATTTTTTCAATACTTCCTTCCGAGGCAGCTAATTTTTTTTGAAGTTCATTTATCTTTTCATTACTGCCTGAATCACCTATAATTGCTCTCTCTGCTAACTCTCCTCTAGAGAGATTTTTTTCTCCACTATCTAAAGAGTGAAGTGAATTCGATTGAAACATTTTATTATCTTCATTTATATTATTAAAATTCCCAAATGAATCAATTGATTGAGTTGGATCCTTCGCCATTGAATGTATAGCTGATTTTTCTCCAGATAATTTTTTTGAAAAATCTGTAGTTGAACTTGAGTTCTCCGAGCCTAGTGCTGTCGAAGCATTAGTAGAAGAGATAGCCGCTACAAGGCTGCTACTTGATGGGATTGATAGCTGAGTAGGTGCTAAAACATCTCCCGAAGTCCCTAGTGATCTATTGGCCCGTGTAGTGGGAATCGCTGAATCACCTAAAGCTGTTATTTCAGGACTTAAATACGAATCGCGACCACCTACATTAGATTCATTAATTGAGAAATAATGAGATATCGTAGATTGAGCTAAAGAGAGATTGTGGGTTGGCAGATGCAAATTATAACCTTCCCACGGATAAGGATCTACATAGCCTAAAGTGCGGCATCTTTCCGAGTCCATAAAAATATTAAAATCGTCATAACTTCCAAAATTCAAAAATGATTTTTTTATTTTTTCAAAACGCTCAAGGCTTATCTCCTTATCATCGGCAGGGAGAACTTTCAAATTACTTTTTTTAGATAAATTATATTGAGAAACTTTTTTATTTTTAGAAATCTTGGTAGCATCAGCGCAAATATCGGTGATTGTTTCTACAACAGGACAAGATTTATTTAATATAGATTTTGCTAAACCTTTGCGGTAGTCTTCAAAAGCTTTTTTTGCTGACTCGATACTATGAGAATTTTTAACTAATTTTTTAATTGAATCATAATGAATGGAAGCTGATGAAGGGGCAACAGTACTTTCAAAAAAAATTTTGTCACTACCTATAACTGGATCGAGCTTTCCTTGTTGAAAATATTCTTTTAATTTTAAAAAAATTGTATCAACTTTTTTCTCATCGCTATCATTAGAGCTCGTTAATGTACCAATCGATGCAACTAACTCCGAGTCTTCCATTAAAGAATCTGTAACATTTAAGCTAATTTTAGCATCAAAATAAGCTTGTGCTTGACTATCAATGGGTTTGTCAGCTTTGTAATTTTCTAGAAATTTTGAGTATTTTAAACCTTTGGTTAAATTGCTGTTATAACAAGATTGCCTCCTCGTGCAGTCTTTTTGCAGATTATTGAACCCATCATTTAAAAGCGAAATATCACAACTTTTTTTATTAGATTCGTTACTTGAATCATAATTAAAAGGTGATTTACATTTGCTCGTCATTGCCTTTCCATACTTACTTTCAGCAAAAAGCCTTACTTGCTCAACTTTTTCCATCTCTTCAATATTTGTATCAAATTTTATGACGACAAAATCTTCTGCAACATACTTTGGAATATTTACTTGATAAATCTCTTCTGGAAAATTTTTATCATTAATTTTTGACTTGATACAATTAACTAAATAGACACAATTTGGTCCATTCAGTCGATCACGAGTTTGCGTATCAGCAAGATTGCAACTCAATTTACTGGTCACTGCTTTTGAAGCAAGAATAACTGGAGCTAAACCAAATCCTGGGTTAGATGACTCCTGCCCTTGTTGTGAGCATCCTCCAATATCAGTATGTGGTTTTTTCACAAGAAAACTCTCGCTTGAATCAAGTTCATTATATTTAATTGACGTAGGGAAATCGACGTTTTGTGTGCCAGCTGTATCAAATCCTAATCCATTGGTAAGGATATTTGGTTTTACTTTTAATCCAAGAGTAAAAACTTGGCTTAGATCACTGCTTTTTTTTATACCTAACTCTTGCGCACAAATATTTTGTGAAAAATCGATAAGCGTGAGTATATAAATAAGCAGGTATTTATGCATTAAGAATCCTCGTCTTGATTTTATCGGCATTTGGCATTTTAACTTGAGAATAATGCTTGCGTAATATAAGGATTCAAAAAGATTATGCCCTTGATTTCATTTTGTCATAAAAAGCTTTAAAAGCGCTGCCAAAAATAATTGTCACTAATTAAAAAACTGAATTAAAATTATAAAACACATTTATTTATTATTAACGGAGCCAGATCCATGCCTAAACAAACTGCCCTAACGCCAGAACTACAAACTTACTGGTCGGAAGTGGCCAATACTTTTTTTTGGAAAAAAAAATGGGAAAGTCTTCAAACCGGAGACTTTAATGACGTAGACTTTAAATGGTTTAATGGGGCACGATTAAATATTACCGAAAACTGCCTCGATCGCCACTTAGAGAAACGCAGGAATAAAAAGGCTATTATATTTGAACCTAATAATCCCAATGAAGCAGCTAGTTTTTTAACTTTCGGAGAACTTCATCTTAGCGTTTGTCGATTTGCCAATCTTTTAAAGAAAAAGGGAATTAAAAAAGGTGATGTCGTCTGTTTCTATATGGGAATGACTCCTGAACTTATGATAGGCCTACTTGCATGTGCCCGCATCGGAGCGATTCATACTGTTGTTTTTGGTGGCTTCTCTCCTCAATCCTTACGCGGTCGGCTCGATGATTCAAAAGCGAAACTGATAGTGACTCACGATGGAGCTTACAGAGGAGATAAAGTAACTCCTCTCAAAAGTATGGTAGATGAGGCAGTGATCGATTTAACAACATTGGAGACGATAATAGTAGTCAAACGTACCAACAATCCAATTGAGATGAAAGCTGGTAGAGATTTTGATTACGCTGAATTAATAAAAGACTGTGACCTTTATTGTCCGGCACAAGAGATGGAAGCAGAAGACCCACTCTTTATTCTGTACACATCAGGTTCAACTGGAAAACCTAAAGGACTCTTGCACACTATTGCAGGCTATATGGTTCATGTAGGAAAAAGTTTTAAAGATGTTTTCCAAATTAAAGAAAATGATATTTTCTGGTGTACGGCCGATATTGGCTGGATAACTGGACATAGTTATTTAACTTATGGCCCATTATTAAATGGAACCACTACCGTAATGTTTGAAGGTATCCCAAACTATCCAACTCCTGCGCGTTTTTGGGAAGTAATAGAAAAGCATAAAATCTCTATTCTCTACACGGCCCCTACTGCTATTCGCTCATTAGAAAAATTTGGACCAGAAATTCCTGAAAGTTTTCCCATGAAATCCCTTCGTGTTTTAGGCTCAGTGGGCGAGCCTATTAATGAAGAAGCATGGCAGTGGTACCATAAACACGTTGGAAAAAATCAATGTCCGATAGTCGATACATGGTGGCAAACAGAAACGGGTGGTATCATGATTTCTCCTTTGGCCGGAATTACTAAATTAAAACCTGCCCATGCAACTTTGCCTCTTAAAGGTGTCGAGCCCATTTTAGTTGATGATAAAGGAAATATTATCAATGAACTGGTAGCAACTGGAAATCTTTGTATAAAAACTCCATGGCCTAGTCTAGCTCGTACAATTTATGGAGACCACGAGCGCTTTATTCAAACTTATTTTTCAACTTATAAAGGACTTTATTTCACTGGAGATGGTGCCAAAAGAGATGAAGATGGCTATTTTAGAATTACTGGTCGAGTCGATGATGTTATCAATGTTTCTGGACACAGAATTGGAACGGCCGAAGTTGAAGAAGCTATTAATGAAAATCCCCATGTCACAGAAAGTGCAGTTGTCGGTATGCCTCATCCTATCAAGGGACAAGGAATTTATGCCTTCGTAACTTGTAATGATCATCTCGATAATACAGAAGAACTAGAAAAAGCCATCAGGGACACTGTCACCAAAATTATCGGGCCAATTGCTAAACCGGACGCTATTCAAATTGTCGAAGGTTTACCAAAAACACGATCGGGAAAAATTATGAGAAGAATTTTAAGAAAAATTGTTGAAAATGATCTTGATAATATCGGTGATACATCAACACTGCTCAATCCTGATTGTGTCGATAAGATTATTAAAGGCAAAAAGAATTAAAGCTTTTTTTCTTCTTTTAATTTTTTTATATGAGCCTCTATCGTTCGCTTGGCATAAGGAATTAATTTTACGTCGAGACCTGCATAAATGGTAGAGATCATTTCTGAAATATTTTTACCAGCAACACTTAAATTGAAAATTTGATCCTCTCGCAATTGGCGATGCTTGAGGGTTTCTTCTAATTTATGAATTCCTCCTACAATGATTCCATGACTCGGAATTAAATTTTTAGGATTAAGTTTTATAATTCTCTCTAAGGTCCTAAAATATTTTCCCATATCCCCTTCTGGAGCTTGAATTACCACAGTACCTACGGTTTGAATAAGATCTCCTGCCAAAAACCAGTTTAGATTTTCTGGAGCTAACGCCAACTGCCCCTCGTCATGACCGGGCACTTCATAAACTCGTATGTTTTGACCAATACTCTTTGTGACAACATCGCCCTCGGCCCTAAAAATAAGATCAATTCCCTCAAAATATGAAGCCCCAATTCGCTCATAAGTGTCTCTAGATAATTCAATTCCCACCTTATATTTTTTAGCAATGACATTAGCGTATTGATAATGATCTGGATGGTGGTGAGTGAGAAAAATTTTATCAAATCCAATCTTATCTACTGATTTTAAAAATTTTTCTAATTCCAACTCATCTTTAGGTGATGGATCTATTAAAAGTTTCGGCGAATTTACATCTTCTCCATCTCCAATAATAAAAGAGTTAGTTCGATTAGCTGGAGGAAAAGTATTAGAGAGCGGTA
This sequence comes from Bacteriovoracaceae bacterium, assembly GCA_947448205.1. GTDB lineage: Bacteria > Bdellovibrionota > Bacteriovoracia > Bacteriovoracales > Bacteriovoracaceae > Bacteriovorax. The sequence goes on along the minus strand of CANFNL010000036.1, from coordinate 10,243 downwards.
AAAATTGTCGAACACCATTGATAGATTCAATCATGGGAACTTCTATCTCAGGATCATAAGGTAGGGTCATATTAATAGGTGTATTATGAAATAAATTCTGACTAAAAGTTTTAAGTAAGGTAATCGCCGGAGGCACTGCCAGGATTGATCCTTCCAAGAATTTTTGAAGTAGCGCTTGTGGAGTATTCCATTCTCCAAATTCTGCTTCATTATTATCAACTACAAAATTGAATTCACTTGAGAGTGAAATTTTGAAATAATAATTTTTAAAACGATAAGGATTAAACTCTGGTGTAATGGCCAAGCCAATATCATCTATTGAGAGAACTATATTTTTTTCAATGGCCTCAATTAAATCAAAATCTAATTCCTCTTTTATTTCTCGAATGAGGGCATGAAGAATTTGAGGTGATATTCCAGCAGGCCAGATATCCCCAGTTAAGACTTCGCTACTATCGCTTTTATCTACTTTTCCACCAGGTGTAGCATAATAGCCAGGAAAAACAGGAAGATAATTTTGTCGCTTGATAAAATAAACACTTCTAGGTGATACAAAGACTGCTGATACTGATTCTCTCATAGCTTAAAATGTCCTGATTGTATTATGACTTAAATTATCGATATAGACTTTGCTAGATTTTAATAAACACTCACGCATTGTTTTTATTGGACACAGGCTTATGGCCTTTGCACAGGCTTCTGCAACTGCCCTTGAAGTTCCCGTGAAATGCCCGGCTCCAGAGGGAAAATAATAGTCTATGAATTCTTTATACAACAGCCCCTGATCATAGAGAACTTGTCTGCCATCATAAAAATCTCCAATCAAAAAGAGATTTTTTAAGGGAGCAAGGCTTTGTGGAAAAAGTGAGCCAATTCCTAAAACTTTCGGAGTGATTCTTCCAGATGGAACAAACCAGATTGCAGGAAGTGAGTTGGAAATTTTTTCAGTCCCCATAAACCCAGCGGCAGTTAACACAATATCTATTTTCTCTTTTTTAACCCAGTCAATGGATTTTAACCAATAGTCTATTTTTTGTTCTCCAGCTGAATTAAAAATTATCAATGGATAAATATGAAGGATTTCATTTTTTGGATTATAAAATTTTAAAAATTCTTCAAGCACTAACTGACCGTGGAAGCGTCCATCTCTAGAGTCATATTTTTGGCAATCAATTTTTACACTACTTGTAAGATCGATCATATTTTCGATCGTGATCTTTTTTTTTGCCGCAATTTTCCCAGGACAAAATCCCGTGTCTATTAAGGCGAGCTTTATTTCACAGTAGGCATTACATGAAGTAAAAAAAAGAGAAAGAAAAAAAAGAGGCCCCCAAAAGGCCCCTTTCAAATCAATATCCATTCTTGAGATTTTATGGTGGATCGATATAAAATAGGCGGTGAATTGATGCTTTATCATATTCCCTATTATATATCAGAAAGCTCCTTATTAATAGTGTACTGATTAAGTGTAAAAGTCGATTTACTTTAGCCGCATAAAATAAAAACAAAATAAATAAGCTTCAAGTCTTGAAATGTTTTTAATTAAGTTTTTTAGGGTGATTAGTATTTATCCCCAAAATTGTATAGAGTGGACATGTCCCAACAAACCCCGTTAGCATTGGAATAATCCCCAATAAATACCAGAGATTTCTAGGTCCCCAAAAAGCCAGGGAAGTAATGATAGCACCCACCACAAGACGAATGACTCGCTCCGGATCATTAATATTTTTTGTCATAAAACACTCCTTTGAAAATCCAAATTAACAGCACCCGATGCTTTTTGAAGCAAACTTAGTGCCGATGTAATTGAGAATTTTTTGAAGCAAAAGATTCATAACGAACTTCCCTATAACCTTTAATATTTTCTATTTTCTTTAGCTCACTATAAGCGAGTTCATTAGTTAATAACTTTGCTCGAATATGTTGAGCGATGGATCTCTCCTCTTTGTGCCATTGAGGTAGAATTATTCGCAAAAAGCGCTGATGCCGCATAATTTTTAACATCCAAGGTCTTGGAGAAAAATCAAATTCAATTTTTTTGGCTCCAATATTAAAACTCGGGCGATTAATAAATATTTTTTTATAACTTGTTCCGATTGCCCCATATTGGTATTCATCAGATCGTCTTCTCATTGGAGAGATCATTATATGAGCAATGAAAACTTCATCTTTAATAAAATAAGTTTTTGCTAAAACTCGTACTGCCAGAACTAAGCGTTCATGGTCATTATAATAATCAACTAAGCTTTTAACTTCGTTAATAAATTGATCAAGCCTCGCTCCGCGATCGAATATGATGAGATCGTGAAGGTATTGAGCTAAATGATTTTCAGAAACTGTTGGAACAATAGCTTTTAGCTCTAGAAGTTTTTGATCAAATTTTAAAACCAATTCATTGCCATGAAAAAAAGAGCTTTCGTTTAAAGATTTTTTTAACAGTTGAATTGTCAGATCACTTCCAGAGTATTTAGCTGCAGCCTTATGATTAGTAATCATCGATCTACCAAGACTAAATGCCTGAAGATTATTTGCCAACTCCGCCTTTTTCATAGTGCGAGAAAATGCCTCTTCTATGTCTTGTAATTCAAATGGCAATAGTCCTTTTTGAAAAGCCGCACCTAAAATCATCGCCGATGCATACACGCTCTTACCCAATTTTTCTTCACAGACGACTTTCATGGGAAGTAGCAATAGCTTATCGCCTAAGAGATCTTTAAGTTTAGCTTGCAGACTCTCTTCATTAATTGGTTCGCCATTTTCTCCTCGGTCTAATAAAAGTGAAAGTGGCACTTGGAATTTTTCATCTAGAATTGCACTGCCATTAGTTGCTAAGAAAGCAAGATGCCCAGAGCCATCTAGTAAATCTGGAGATAATAAAAGGTCAGCTCCTCCTAGTGGAGTAACCTGTGAATGAGATTTACCTTTTTTAAAGAGCGCCAAGTGAGAAGTAACATTTCCATTTCTTTGGGCCAATCCTTTTTGATCCACAAATTTAAAATCTATATCGTCATGACCTCCCATAGTTTTAGCTGCTTCAGCTAAAACACGTGAAATCGTCGTGACTCCAGATCCACCAACTCCAGTTACAACCACACGCCAATCAGAACCATTGGCGATATCATCTAGAGATTTTTTAATTGCAGGAATTGCGAGATTAGATATTTTTTCTAATTTCGTCTCCTCCTTATAAAGTGTGGGATGAAAATTTCTCACTTCTACTAATTCAAAACTAGGACAAACTTTTATTTTTGTGCAATAAGAATCGGCCACACAGATTTGGGGATCGATTGTCACTTTTGTTCCATAAGCATCAAAAGTTTGCGACAACCCTGGGCAACCGGTCAATTCCACACAGGCCCTACAATCTTCACAGGCATCAGTGTTAATTTGATAAAAGTGCTCAATAGCTAAAGTCTCATTTTTAGAAAAAATTTTTCTTTCAATAGATTTTTTTTTGCCGTGAAAAGTCAATCCACACTCTTTATTAGAAATAATAACCTTGGTGCCTTTTTTTGAAATAATTTCCCGAAGCAAGTTTTGATAAAAATAGCGATCACTAGGATTGACTTCAATAGCTTCATTCACACCCAGGGCTTTCACCATATTGAGCATATCTTGAGCTGGGCGAATAAATCCTTCAACCGATTCACCTGTCCTTGGAGTAAATTGATGACCGGTCATGGCCGTATTATCATTATCCAAAAGTATATAAGTAATATCGTGATTCATTTGCACAGAATTAGAAATATCGGTTATCCCCGAATGAAAAAAAGTTGAATCTCCCATTAAAACGACAGAGGGATTAGTGGTAAAGAGATCTACTCCAGCCCCAAGGGCTCCCCCTTGCCCCATGGCCGATAAGTTGTGCATTTCTTTAAATGGCTCTAAAAAGGAAAGAGAATAACAGCCTACATCTCCATGAGAGATTAAGTTGATATTTTGTTTTTTTAAATGCCCTCGCAAATCTTTTAATAGGGAGAGGGTTTCTCTATGGGGACATCCCGGACAAAAGGTGGGAAGTCTTCTTGGCATAACTTCAGTTAAAATTTTCCCTTTTTCGATTTGATGGCAAGCCGATAAGCCAAGTTTAGTAAAAATTTTACTCACTCGATCTAGCACTATTTCATAATTGAGTCCGCCATAAATGGGAAATCCTTCCAATTCATCAATGGTTTTTCCATAAATTTTAATTTTTAAATTATGGCGAGAGCAAAGCTCATAAATTTCAGTTTCTAAAAAACCTCTTTTTTCCTCGACAACGATAAGTGTATCTAATTTTTTTAAAAATGGGAGAATCAACTCTGAAATCAAAGGATAGGGAGCTGCTACTTTGTAGAGTGAGAATCTATCCAAGGCAGAATTATCATCGAGGACATGCTTTAGAATTTCAAAGACTGCCCCACTTGCAATAAATCCTATTTTTGAATCGATATTTCCAAAAAATTGATCGAGCTTTAATTCTTTGAGAGCTTCTATGACTTTTGGGAATCGCTCGTTAATCATGGCACTGTCAGCACGAAGAGAATTAGGTGGTACCATAACATTTTTAGATAAATCAAAGGTTGCTGGATCTAATTGTATCAAATCAGAATTTATCGCTGCTTCCACTCCAATTTCTACTCGTCCACCACCTTCTGCCATAAAAGTAGTCAATAATAGGCCTTGATAGACAGTCGTAAGTTTAGAAATTTCAAGTGCCACCTTCATCCACTCTTTTAATTCATTGGGAGTCGATGGATCGAGAAAGGGAATGTGAAGATGCTTGAATAAATAGCGCGAATCAGCTGGTGCTGAAGTTGAAATGGACCAAGGATCATCGCCCACAACTATCACCACTCCACCTGTTCCAGGATTGGCAAAATTCCCTACTGACAAAGCATCTGCGGCAACGTGCAGTCCCATAGACTTCATGGCCACTAAGGCATTTTTGTGGGCCTGCTTAGCCCCCGAGGCCATGGCCGCAGCATTGGCCTCACTATTGGCAATTACGACTCGAATGCCTTTATCTTTAAACTCTTGTTTTTTCTCATAAAGAATATTGAAATAATCTGCCAGCGGGGATCCAGGATACCCAGTGTAAAGATGAAAACCCGCCTCAAGAGCTCCTTGAATAATGAGCTCGTTGCCATTCATGATCTGCGTGATTACTTTTTCCGACTGATTTGAAGTCATATTTATCTTGCTCTCTTGTCTTTAAGAATGATTAAATTTTAAAACTATTTTCAACAATTTCTTGCAAACAAGGAAGGTTACTTGTGTCAATTATTAATGCAACCAATCCCCTTGGAATTTTGGCCATTGATCATTTGGAGTTTTGCACTGACTCCCTTCAAACAAAAACTTTAGATACTTTTTACCAATTTGGTTTTGAAAAAAGTTTTGAGCATTTGGAATCTCATTCCGAGCTTCTCTCTCAAGGTCAAATACGTTTTGTCATCACTGCTAATCCTGATAAAAATCACCACTCTCAAAAATATTTTAACCTTCACGGTGAAGGTGTCTCTAAAATTTCTTTTCTTGTAGAAAATGCCGAGCACGCTCTCCTTGAAGCCGTTAAAAGAGGCGCTCACTTAATGGAGCCGCTAAAAATAATCGAAAGTGAATTTGGAACTTATAAATATGGATGTATCCAAGGCTTTGGGGATCTCTTAAATGAGTTCGTCGAGCGCCCTATGGCCCATTTTCGCCCGCAATTTAAAAAAGTCGATTACGACCCAAAAGCAAAACCACTAAAGCAAAGATTCTCTCGTATCGATCACCTTACCAATAATGTCGCCAAGGGTGAAATGAGGAAATGGGTAGATTTTTATAAACAAATTTTCGGCATGCAAGTCACCAGATATTTTGATATTAAAGGTCAAAAGACTGGACTTGAATCTGAGGTTGTTCAGCTTCCCAACGGCTGCGTTATTATTCCCATCAATGAGCCAAGCGAAAGTAATTCCAAATCTCAAATCCAAGAATTTTTGGATCTTCACAAGGGGCCAGGGGTGCAACATATCGCCCTTATGACAGCAGATATAACTGCTTCTGTTGAAGATTTGCAATCGCGTGGAGTTAAATTTTTAAATATTCCTTCAACCTATTATGAAAATATACCAAAGCGTCCTTTTAGCGTGGAAGAAAGTATAGATCTTTTAGAAAAGCGCCAACTGCTAGTTGATGGCGACAATGAAGGATATCTGCTGCAAAATTTTACAGAAGCCTATGTAGGCCCACTCTTTTTTGAGACTATCCAAAGAAAGAATCATTGGGGATTTGGCGAAGGGAATTTCCAGGCACTCTTTGATGCGATAGAACTCGATCAAATGAAGCGTGGGTATTTGTAAATTAACGTTTTATCAATTTTAGCATAACGATACTGCCGAATGGATTTTTCCAATCACTCCCTCGGTATTTAGCTGATATATTTTTGGCCCATTGATAATTAATCAAAGAAACATAAGGCGAAAAAAAATGCGAAGTTGTGATGATGTCTACCTTATAGTTTGTCAGAAATTGGGGATAAATTCGAGAGAGCTTTTTTACAATATTAAATGTTGTAAACTTTGTAATATGCTGCTCCTCATATTTCACATCAGAAATCACATTTAAGGCAACTTCTAGTATAGGCCATAAGCTTAAATAATTTGGAGTCGTAATAATAATTTCCGAGCCTGCATACGTGAGTGAATCAATCATTTTAAAAAAAGCAAAAATTTGATCTTGATCAAGGTGCTCAATGACTTCTACAAAAGTCACTACATCAAATTTCTTACCGGCCAATAACTCTTGTGCCGATTGGAAGTTCTCATAATAAAAAAACTCCTTATACTCTGATTGGTAATGAGCTTTAGCATAATCAATTTGAGTTTTAAGTATATCAATTGATGTAGTGTGAAAGTATTTTTCATCTAAAAACCTCCCTGTAAATGAGCCGGAAAAGCAGCCTACATCTAAGAGCTTTATTGGGTCTGCTTTATCATCAATAATTCTTAGAACTGAATCAAACTTATGCCAATGCCAAAATTTTCGAATACCATCATTTGAATCAAAAATTTTATCATAAAACCCAGCTTCAATAAGTTCATAATTAAAAGTCATCGGGAATTTTCCTTCTTACCAATATTATAAAAAAGAGACCAATGCTAAAGCAGGCTAAAGATATTTGCCAATAAATTGGATTATACTTAATGATTATTTCAGAAGCATTTTTTGGATTAATTTGAATCAAACCAGTATTAGAAAATGTCTCACAACCACTTAGACAATCCCAACCTCCGTTCCAATTATGATTGATAACAAAATTCTCATGTATTGGGTTATTTGAAATAATCCTAATTGTTTGGTTTGATATGATTGCTTGCAAATCGTCTTTGGTATTCAAAAAGAACTTCGAGCTTGGCTTTAATCGTGTTGGATTAGCTGGCTCATAACATTGATAAGATATCTTTTGTGAATTATACACAAAAGGCTTAGCTATATAATAATCATAATTTTTTAAGGGTTTTGAAGATGTTGCTAATTTAAATTCCTTAAGATTAATTGAAAAATTAAATGCATTGAAACTGGCAAAAAAAGCACAGACTAAAAGCTCAACGAGAGCTAATCGAAGTAACCATCGACGCCCTCTAGTTGGCTTGTAAGCCTTTATTATTAACGATAAAAATATAAGAAAAAACAAAATCAAAAATCGACTTTGAACATGAATTTGATTTATAAAAGGGAGGCTCTTAATAACCATCCAAGGATTAAAATCTCCTCCAAAGCCCAAGGCAATCCAAATAAAAAGGATTAACTGGAAAAATAGCCTTAATGAAGATTTCATATTTGGTAGTAACGAAACAAATAAAGCCGTTAATCCTAAGCCTAAATAATGCCCATATTCATGAAAAAAATATTTTTGACCTTCCATTGATAAATAATTACTTTGCCTGATATCAAAGAAAGCTTGAATGATATTTGATAAGCTGTAATGAATTTGCTCAGACACAGGCAATCGAGCCTGGTGAATAAAAAGTACTGGAATAATTTTCGAGAACGCCAAAAATAAAATTGAGAAAAACAAAATAGCTAAATTTTTACGTTGAGTTTTATCTAGGAAAATTTTTTTTAAGCCCGCATAGTTTAAGTTCAATAATAATAAAAAAATTGAATAGTAGAATGGATATATACCACCGTCCAAAAACATAATCATAAGAATAAGCAGCAGCCACCATAACTTTAAAATCGTATTAAGATTTAATGAAAAGAACAAAATTAGCGGTAAAAAATAAAAGGTTCGATAGGCAATATGTCCTTCCGCAAAATGTAAAAAAAAGAATGGTGATAAATTAAAAAGGGCAGCAATTATATATTTCTCTGCGCTCTCATCCATTTTTTCACAAAGCTTTAGCATTCCCCAGAATCCAAATACAGCACATATTAGAAGTGAAAATAAATTAGCTAAGTAAGGATGAAAAAAGATATTGAGAATTGAAAATGGAGAATATATCCAGTTTTGAGGATTTGAAAGAATATCTAATCCTCCACAGACCCATGGGTCTAAAAGGGGCATTTTTAAATGAGCTAAGCTCTCGCCTATAAGCATCCCAAGTGAATTAAAATAATTCCAGTCTCTCATTGGTGAAAAAGGGAGTTTAAAAAAATAAAATAGAAAAGGTAAAACAGATATCGTATAAAAAATGATTGGGAAGTGCTTTTTTGACATTTTACTTAAAAATAATTTAATCAAGAATAAACCACCAATTTTATTTTACTAATAAATATTATCAGAAATTTTGAAATCGAGTATAAATAAGTATTTGCTTAATCTTAATCATACAAATTAAACTTGAATGGCCGTTAAACAACGCGTATAGACCATATTCGCCATGCGACAATGATGTGGTTAAACTTAATAATGACAACGTGCTTGTTTGCCTCTCAATTCATTGCTAATGCCAAAAGACTAATGCTAAAATTTTTGAAAATAAAATTTTAGCATAATTAATAGATTTAACTGGGGAAATGATATGTACAAAATGATTGCTATTTATAAAATGCCTGCAGATATCACGGCTTTTGAAGAATGGTATGAAGGCCATGCTGAAATTGCTAAAAAAGTTCCTTTGGTAAAAGAATTTCGCTTTTCAAAAATAACTGGTGGCCCTCGAGGGGCAAGTGATCTGCATTTTATTGCCGAGCTTTGTTTTGCTTCAAAAGAAGATTTTAAACAGGCCATGAGTTCACCAGAGAATATGGCGGCAGGCAAAGATGCTTTCACGAATTATAAGGACATCCTCTCTGTTCATTTCAGTGAAGAAGAAATCATTAAGGCTTAATCTTTATGGAAAACATCTTTTTAGAATATCCCTACAAAAATCATCACCACATAGCTCTTGTCAGTTTAAATCGACCAAAAGTTTTAAATGCACTTTCAACTGATCTCATGAATGAATTAGTCGATTGTTTTTTAGATCTCGATAAAAACCCTGAAGTGCGTGTGATTATCCTAACGGGTTCCGATCGTGCCTTTGCCGCAGGCGCTGATATCGCTCAGATGGTCGCTGCAACTCCGATTGACCAAATAAACGATCAGCGCTTTCGAACATGGGAGATGTTAAAGCTTATCACAAAACCCATCATAGCGGCCGTCAATGGCTTTGCTTTAGGTGGTGGATGTGAACTAGCGATGTCTTGCGATTTTATTATTGCTGGGGATGAAGCTAAGTTTTCTCAGCCTGAAATAAAAATTGGAACTATTCCTGGTGCTGGTGGTACACAAAGGCTTACTCGAGCAATTGGTAAATCAAAGGCAATGATGATGGTTTTAACCGGTGAAATGATCGATGCTAAAACTGCTTATGAATGGGGCCTAGTGGCCAAAGTTGTCCCCTCTGCCACCCTTTTACAGGAGACTTTTGAAGTTGCTAAAATCATAAGTGAGAGAGCTCCAGTGGCAGTTCGATTGGCCAAAGAAGCGGTTAATAAATCTTTTGAGATGACTCTCAAAGATGGAATGGATTTTGAGAGAAGAAATTTTTACTTAACTTTCTCCTCACTTGATCAAAAAGAAGGCATGAATGCTTTCTTAGAAAAAAGAAATCCAAAATACCAAGGAAATTAATCATGGCTTCTGCCTATAAATATATTACTTACGAAGAAAATAATCTTACGGCGATTATTACCATTAATCGTCCAGAAGTTTATAATGCACTCAATATTGATGCTAAAATGGAAATTATCCAGGCCATCAGAGAAGCTAATAAAAACTCTCAAGTTC
>CANFNL010000035.1 GCA_947448205.1 Bacteriovoracaceae bacterium | reverse complement strand
TAATTAATAAGTGCATCAATGGAAAACTAACAGGTGAAAAGAAATGAAGTACTTAATTTATTTTATCCTAATGATATCGACTCTCTCTTGTATTAAAAGTACAAATTATGGCTACTATGAAAATATTCCTGCAATCGAAGTTGATAAACGAATTTACCCTTTAAGTTTAATTGAAAGTGATAAAAATATTGATGTTCTTTTTGTTATTGATAACTCAGGAAGTATGAATTCAATCCAGCAGAACGTTATAAATAACTCTAAAATATTTTTGGAACAATTTGCAAAGCAGCCTTACATTAATTGGAAGCTGGGGCTCATTTCAACTGACAAATCTCAAGAGCCCTTTATTGGATTTGATACTCCCTTTGATTCAACGTTGATCGACTATCGCGATCCGACTTCTCTTGATCGCACAGTGTCTCAATTTCAAACGGCGGTTTCCAAATTAGGGACAGATGGTGATTCTGCTGAGTACATTTTTTATAATGTAAAAAGAGTGATGGATTTATATAATGGTAAATCTCCGCTTAGGCCGGCTTTTTTAAGACCTAACTCACACTTTGTTGTGATTATGATTTCCGATGAAAAAGAGCAGAGTATGCTAGATTTTGGTCCTGCTTATGATGCCCCTGCTTTTATTAAAATAATGTCTCAATATATTGGCAGTAATAAAATCTTGCGATTTTATGGAGCACTCAATCGCAAAGATCTCCAGGGATGTAGCACGCCTGGAGATAGTGAACCTTATGCTGGAAGCCAGCATGAAGCTGCAATTAATCTTACAAGGGGCTTTAATATTTCAGCCTGTGTTGATGATTTTGGTAATGAATTAGCAAAAATTGGTAAAGACATTGCTTCGTTAGTTGGACTTCCAAGTTTACTTCTAAAACAAAGGCCAGTTGCTGACACTATTAAAGTCTATTACCAAAACAAGCTACTTTCCCCAGGTCGAAAAGAAGATGGGGGAGTATGGTTTTATGAAGAAAACACCAATACTATCAATTTTTACACTATGGATTTTGTTAAAGATCCTCACAATGACTTCTTTAAAATAGAATTCGATGTTGATGATGGAAATAATCGTAATAAGTAATAATATCTAAAAGATAAGTTTTAATAATATTCCCATTTTCTGTTCTTACATAGAGCAAATTGAAGCTTAGCAGACATCAGCTATACAGCTTTGCTTTCCTTAGCATTCTGGGATAGCTTTTAGTTATGAGTGAAAGTAGCAAGCCCAAATCCGTTGATATTGATAAAATTAATTTGGAATTAATGAAATTAAAGGTTTCGGATATGCCCTCCCTTTTAGAGTACGCTCATACTGTTGGAGGATTTGCCATTGTCCCCACCAGTGAGGGACAAATAAAAAGTCATGCACGCGAAGCCATGAAAGAGCAAACTGAAGAGCAACTCAATTTGATCTTTGAACAGATGAAAATTCTGGCCAAACAAGTTCAGGACATTAAAAAACGTGTTTATATTTCTGATCTTATATATAATGTCCAGATGAGTTTCACACCAGTTATTGGCAAATGTTATTTCCTATATGAGGAAGAGAGTGGAAATAGATTTCTCTCACTTATTTCACCAACACAGTGGAGCGAAAAAATGCAAGATCAATATATTGCTGAAGTAAGACTTAACGCTGATCACACTTGGAAAGTTATTCATTCAAAAATAGACATCGGTTAAGTTCTAAGCCTTATTACATAATAACTTTTAAATTATTTTGGATCTCTGTTACTCCCGGTGCGGCCCAAGCTGCACCTTCTATCGCCTCCATCTCAGCAAATGATCGAACTAAACCTGACAACGTCACTTGAGTGCCTTTAACATTAACTTCAATTTGTTTGCTTTCGCGCTCAGTTGCACGAAAGAGTGCTCTCTCAATTTTTTCTTTTAACAAGCTCGCTTCTAATTTAGGTTTTAAAACAATAGAATTGGAGACAAACTTCACACCTTTTAATTCTCTGACTAATTTTTCAGCAGCTTTTCTTTGGTATTCCCAATCAACCTCGCCAGTGAGTGTAACCCAGCCGTTTGTAACTTTTGTTTTTATTTTATTTTTGGGAATTAAAGCGTTCCAATCAAGTTGATTGATTATGGCCTTAGCAATTTCTTCATCATCGCGGGCCAGAGTTCCAGGAAGTTTGACTTCAATTTTTTCGACGATGGCCTTTATACCACTGACTCTTTGAGCAGCTTTTTCAGCATTATGTTTCTCTATTAGAGTTGGAACACTTCCTGTTAAGGTGACAATTCCTTCCGAAACAGAAACTCCAATGTGTTCATGAGTTACACTTGGTTCCCACTTCAATTCTTCCATTACATTTTTTTGTAATTGAGAGTCTGTCATCATTTTTTTCTCCTGTTACCTAAGTGATAGAAGTCTATTAAATAATGATGACATTAAAATGAAAGGCTGATTAATACTTATTTTTTATCTGGGCAATAAAAAATAATTATGACTGATGATTCTGCCATTTATCAAAGCGAGTTAATAGTAAGAGTCCAGGAATTGAGATGAGAATCGAGATGATAAAATACATCTCCCATCCCAAATTTTTGGCTATGAATCCCGAAGGAGTTTGTACAAAAGTTCTAGTGATGGCCATGAAGCTAGTCAAAAGTGCATACTGAGTAGCAGTGAAGCGCTTATCACAGATATTCATCATGAAGGCAATAAAAGCTGAAGTTGCAAGGCCACTACATAAATTTTCTATGCAAACAGCTGTCATCATCATAGGATAATTATGTCCAAGTCGAGCAAGCATAAAAAAAGAAAATCCTGATGCTGCTTGAATAATTCCAAATACCCAAAGAGATTTTTTTATTCCCCATTTAGACAATAGTGCTCCACCGATAAGTGTTCCACCAATTGTTGCAAACATTCCGACACCTTTTAAAACAGTGCCGACATCAGTTTTAGTAAATCCTAAATCCATCATGAAGGGAGTTGTTAAGGCCATGGCAAAGGCAACATCAAGTTTATAGATAAGAATAAAAATTAACATCTCCACTGCACCGGCTCGACTGAAAAATTCAGTAAATGGTTTGTAGATGGCTTCAGTCAATGTTTTTGGGGGAGCTTGATTGAGTTTGGGCTCTGGAGCAAAAAGGCTTGCTAGTAAACCTATTGCCATACAGCCGGCCATAATTAAATAGACAGTTGACCAAGGCATATGATCAGAAAGAATAAGAGCTAGAGCACTCGAAACCATCATGGCCAGTCGATAACCCAGAACATTGACACTTGCTCCTGCTCCAAGTTCATGCTCTTTTAGCATTTCAATTCGATAGGCATCAATAGATATATCTTGGCTAGCACTAAAAAAAGCCACACAAACTGCAAAAAAAGCAACGTATTGTGGAGTGAGTTTGGGATCGGAAAATCCAAGAGCAATGATGGTAATAATTAAACCAATTTGAGTGAGAATCATCCAGCCACGTCTTCTCCCAAACATTGGTGGTGCATAACGATCCATTAGTGGCGACCATAGAAACTTAAAACTATAGGGAAGACCAACTAACGAAAATAAACCGATAGTTCCCAAATCTATATTTTCAGTTTTCATCCATGCTTGCAAAGTCCCAGCAGTTAGTCCAAGTGGTAGACCGGAAGCAAATCCCAACAGCATAACAATAAGCATTCTGTAACTGGCAAATACTTTGAAAATTGATTTCATATAATTCCTAAAAAACTATTTAATCTGATAGGTCTGAAATTTTTTTTAGGATTTCAGGAGCAATTTTTTCTATAAATTGTACTCCAAGGCGCACTTTTTTAACATTGGAATAATCATTTTTTAAATAGATGATGTTGCCATATATAGGTTTAGTAAAAGTATATTTTGCAATCGCTTTTATTTTTACTTGATCCTTTTCAAAAAAGAGCCGGGCATTCTTTTTCTCTAGTAAGAAGCCCATTCCAGAGAGCGAGACGTTAAGAAGTTCACCGCGCATAGATTTGGAAGAGACATCAATTCTGTCACCTGGATAAATTTCAGTGGTCAAATTATGAGGGTTTTTTGAAAAGTCGATTCGCTGTTCTGATCTTTTTTCAAACATTTTTACAATCTCTGGAATATAAATTTGCACCAATCCATTTTTTCCGATGTTAGTAGGTTGATCTTGTTTGAAAATAATACTGCGTGTTTCACCTTTTACGTAAAAAGCTAAGTTGAACTGAATCTTAAAAAATGAATCTTGATCTTCTAGGCTAAAGGGAGTGATATACATGGATGAGCTTTGAGCATCGATGGCTTCAATTCTAACATTGACAATTAATCTACTAACGCCATCATTTTGCCACACTGTGACAGGAGATTTCTCAGTGAAAATATCGATTAAAGCATTTATGATTTCTTGCTTATCAATCGAAGTTCGATAGTTTGATTCAATACTCATAAATAGATATTAATGTGATATTTTCATTTATTCGAATAAATAATTTATTTAAAAAACTGCTCTTTGTGTCAAGCTTAATAACTTCTTTTAAGTTTGTTCAACTTGCGACATAATATTCCAAATTTTTAACACCTATAAAATGGATCTAAGATGAAATTAATAATTCAGTTTTTAGTGTTCTCGCTCACTCTTGTCACTCTTGCCCATGCAGAAATTAACTTGGTTGAATTAGAGGCTAAGTTAAAAGGGGAAGGGGTTACTGGCGAAATACATGGAGCTAATGAAGATTCAAAACTTTTTGTCTTGACGGTGAGAAATCCAACTGATTTTTTTGATAATATACAGCTACCGCTCACTTCAGACTCCCCTGAGATATTGGCCAGTTTAGCCCAAATTAAACGGCACCAGTTTTATACGGTCAAAGGCGAGTTCATCACGAATAAAGCACCTATAAAGCATATCAACTTATCGTCATTGGTTTTGGCAAAAGACTATCATTCTGAAATAGACCAACTTGCGCATCAATATAAAGGCAATACAAGTGAATTAAAAAATATGACAGAATTTACTGGTCGAGTTCATGCTATCGGCGAAGAAGGAAAGATGTTGGTCATGGAGTATATCGATCGCATAGTTCCAGTTTTTGTCTCTGAACCTGCCAGCCAAAATATGGTAAAAAATCTCTACCGAGGAGATTTGATTAAGCTTAAGTATAAAACGAGAACAGAGCCTGAAGCTCCTCTTCATTTAGGGCTGCAGCCATCAAGTAATAATCCCATTTTTGTGTTGGAGTCTTTGGTTAAGTCTCATGGAAGTCCAATCGAGAAATCAGGATACTTGATTAAATTTCCGAAGAGCCCTCAAATTAATACTAATATTTATGCACTACTAGTCGAAGATATTGGTGGCACTACTATTCAATATACTCTTACTAATTTTGAATCCCCCGTGCTCTTTAAACAAATTCGAGAAAAATTAGAAAAAGTATGGAATGAAAATTTAGGGTCGATTGAAAATGATCGCAATAAATTGGTTAATAGAAAATTATTAGTTCACGGCAAAGGTATTTCTAATATGGTCGATGCGGGACAAGCAAATCCACAAATTTTAATCAATACAATCGATGATCTAGCGATTGAAGTTTTAAAATAGTGGGAGAGAAAGCGCTTGCGATAAATCCACTTTATTTTGCTCTTAGTGCTACACTGTGTTTTTCTTATGCCAGTACAATCTTTACAGAGTTTGCTCGTAAGGTTTCTCCATTTTGGATGAATACTTTTAAAGCCTTCGTTGCACTGATTGCTTTTATTATTTCCATTTTGGTTTTAAATATCTGGATGCTACCAACGCCTATGACAACTGGAGCGTTGCTTTTATCTGGTTGTATTGGCTTAATGATAGGTGATATCTTTATGTTAAAAGCGATGGCACGCCTTGGTGCCTCTCGCATGCTAATGATTTTTGGACTTCAGCCATTCCTTTTAGGAATTGGCGGCTATTTCTTCTTTCAGCAACATTTCTCACTTTTTAATTTGCTAGGCCTCGTCTTCATGACGCTCTGTCTTTACACCATTAGCCTAGAGCATTTTAAAAAAAATGGCTCTTGGCAATTAGATGGATTAATTGCAGGACTAATTGCTATTGTACTTGATGGCGTAGGCATATTCTTAACTCGTTTTGCTTTTGAAAATTCTAAAGGTATTTCAGCGATAGAAGTTAATGCTATCAGATGTGTTGGTGCAGTTATTGGCTTTTTGCTCATCTATTTTTTTAAAGAAAAAATTACCTTTACTTCAACTTGGAAAAAATTTAAACGAGACGAGAAAATAAGAATAGTTTTGGGCTCCCTGCTTGGAACATTCTTCTCTCTAATTCTTTATTTAACAGCAGTCTCAAGGGGGAAGCTCTCTATCATTTCTGCTGTCACAGTGACGGGCCCAATGTTTGCCAGTGTATTTGAAAGTGTTCGATATAAAAGACTTCCAAATGTTTACACCGTTATCGCTTTTCTTTTTTTTCTCAGTGGCTTTTTTATATTTTATAAAATTTCTTAATTACTTTATTCTAGGACAGACTTTTGAAAAATATTACTTACTGGTTAGAAGAAATAGTTATTGGGCTTAACTTATGTCCATTTGCTAAGCAGCCCTACAAGAATGGCTTGGTCAGAGTCGTGATTAGTGAAGCCATTGATGAGCATGAACAGATTACTTTTTTTCTAAATGAACTTCAGCATTTACAAAATGAACCTAGCTCAAAAATATCTACTACCATCATTGCTTATACCCGTGAAAATAAAAATTTTCAGGATTTTAATAATTTTGTAGGCATCTTAGAAAACTTATTAATTCAGTCGGGATTAGAAGAGCATTTTCAGTTGGTCGCTTTTCATCCGCAATTTCAGTTTGATGAAATTGAGCTTACCTCACCTGCTAATTGGGTTGGGCGATCTCCTTATCCTATCGTTCATCTTTTGAGAAATTCTGAAATTGAAATGGCATTGGCCAATAATCTTAATATGGAACAGATTCCAATGCTAAACGAAGAAAAATTAAGGGCCTTGAGCCAAGAAGAATTAAGCAAAATTTTTTATTATCTCTGAGCTATCTAGTGTTATTATAAAATCGTGAAGTAGTAATAACCAAGGAGTTTAAAATGGCCAAGGGACAAGAAAAGGGTAGAGATAAAGGTAAAGAAAAGGGTAAACCAAAACTTACGACTAAAGAAAAACAAGACAAGAAAAAAGAAAAAGCGAAAAATAAAAGCAAAGATTAGCTATATTTATGATAACTGCTGATTTCCCGGGATAGGAGATTGGCAGTTATTTTTTATAATTTCCAGTATTGTTTTTTAAGCGAGAGAGAGTAGCTGGATTAATATTTAAATAAAGGGCGATTTGATTTTGTGGCAATCGGTCTATTAGATCGGGATGGGTTTGACTGAAATATTTATATTTTTCCAAAGCAGATTTCTGAGTAATATTGCGCTCCTTATCAGATCGATAAATATATCTTTTTTCAGTATAAGTTCTCAGCAGATGCGCCCAGGATAAACTATTTTTAGTAATATCTAACATTTCCTGATAATTCATGACAAGTAATGAACATGGCTCGATTGCTTCTATATAGCCCGTAGAGGGAATATTTTTCAACATATCAGTGTAAACACCAACAAAACTTCCTTCTATCCCAAAATGGCTAATAATGCTTTTACTATTTTCCAGTATATAATAAGTTTTAGCTAAGCCTTTTAATAAGAAAGCAACCTTTTGCGAAGATTCACCAGGTTGAATAAAAAGATCACCAGGATTTAATTCTTCAATTCTGACAACAGATGCGATGATCATGAACTCATCTAGGGAGATGCTAGATATTTCATTCAATTTTTTATGAATTAAGCACATTGAATCGTAATGATTTTTGTTCATTACCAAAGGATAACTTAACTAAGAATTATTATCAACTTCATGTCGTATTGCCCTAACTAGATTGTCGAGAATATCCTTGGTTCTATCAAGATCTTTTAAAACGAAGGGATGTATTTTAAGAGAGAGACTTAAGCGCTCATTAGCCTTCATGAGCATTACACTAAGTGGAAAATTCTTAGATCCAGGGGCCCCTCCAACCCAAATATGACCAGGAGGTAAATCCCAGGTGCTCAGGTTGCTGAAACTGCCTATTATAAAATACTTTTTTGCATTTTGATTGCTAATAAATCTCATAGCGTTATAGCCAATATATTTTCCAATTTGATGTATCCACCAAATACCCCAATGTTCCTTGTTTTTCAAAGATGTTCTTATGTTGTTGTGAGTAATTTGAGGAGTATCATCTTTTTGGATATTAACCAATATCCCACTTGAGTGATTTGATTTAAGGTTCTCCCTTTTTAAAAGTGGTCTTAGATTTACTGGCAATGTCCAAGAACCTTCAGTGTTAATGGATAATTCCTTTAATAATACTTTGCTACTGATATTCATCAAAAATGCATTTACTGAAAATTGATTTAACTTACAGTAATTTTCAATTGATAATGTTTCTTCAGCTGAAAATATATTGAAATAAATAAGCCGATGATTTTCTGGCTCTAGTCCGAAATTATTTTCCTTCCAAACTGTTTTAACTTTTTTTATACAAAAAAACATTCGATAAAATATTTTTAATCTTTCAAAGAAATTTGGAACTTTTTTTTCTTTTAAGTAAGGATAATTTTTTAAGGGGAGATTTATTTTCTCATAAAAATCGAGCATGGCCCCTACTCCATCCATGTCAGCATGTGAGAAAGTTAGCCAATCTACTAAACCAGTTTCTAAATCGTATTTTCCAAAATTAGGGCGATCATTTTCACCACGTTCTTTAATGATTTTATACCAAAGCCCCATCCAGTCTATTTCAGCTTTCACTAGGCAATACCTATTTCAAAAGCAGGCGGATTATTTTTTAAATCTATAAAATCATTTTCCTCAAATTGTTTCTTACTCATAACTTGATAAAAATTAGCTTTTGTTTTCTCCATAAAAAATGGCAAGGAGTCGATTTCCCATTCTGGATAAGTGAAAAAAGAGATAACATGGAAATCTTTACGCTCGCTAAAAAGGGAGAGTAAGATTGCATTCATTATTTTTTTTATATCCTTGCTCGAGCGTTGAGAAGAAAAAACTAGGTGTGTAAGATAGAGAACATTAATGGGTTTTTTCTCTTTTAGCGGATTTAGTCCAAGAAGAGGAAAAAAGAAACTCATAACTTTTTGAAACGGACTCATTTTTTCAATAACTAATTTTTTTGCTGGACTTGTCCATGGGGCAAATACTGCGACAATTTCTTCGTGATCTTTGACGACTGAAAAGGATTGTTCATTAAAGTCATCCCAGCTGGTAATTCTTCTTTTGATTTCACTTTCAAAATCATTTTCTAATCCAATATCTTG
The DNA here is from genome assembly GCA_947448205.1 of Bacteriovoracaceae bacterium. Taxonomy (GTDB): domain Bacteria; phylum Bdellovibrionota; class Bacteriovoracia; order Bacteriovoracales; family Bacteriovoracaceae; genus Bacteriovorax. The sequence goes on along the minus strand of CANFNL010000035.1, from coordinate 11,459 downwards.
ATTATTGGCAATTAAGAATTTTTTAATAGTTATGATATCTGCTTTAGTAATTGTAAAACGATTTGAGTTAAAATAAGCCGATGGCATTGGCTTTATGACATTAAAAGTAGTGTAATGGCTAAGCAGGTGATAAATAATTTGGTCATTGTTTTTCAGTAGTGAACGCATTGCGTTTTGATTTTCTTCTAAGATGGCAGAATAGAGAAAATGAACTCCAAAAAATTCTTCAATCTTAGAAAAGTGTTGAATGATTTCACTATAACACTTTTTCCAAGTGATTCTAATTTTTGCACTTAGAAGAGCAGATATACGTAAATCCCCCAAATACGCACAGAGCACTTTTTTTCCATTAAGAATATGTGGAATAAAAGCGATAGAGGCACAACCTTTAATAAGACCTGACTCGTCTTTGATAATAAAGATAATAAATTTTTCAGCTTGATTATTGGTAAATTTAAAAAAATCTGTCCCTCGGTCGTAGCGAAGTGAAAATGAATTAGTATCCATCGTCATGGTACTGAAAAAATTTAAAAGATCTTGATTGTCTTCATGCCTAGCGACAGAAAAATACTTATAGGGTTTTAAAATTTCTTCAATCTTCATATTAGTAGTAAAACCTGTAAGAGGCATAATAAATTTTTCCGTAACTGCCAAATTCAGAAGTTTTCTCCTTTCCTAAGCCCAGATAGGTTCCAAATGAAAGGTAAGAGTTATCTGTTAAATTATAATCGGATTTTAAAGTCGTAAAAAGAGAATTATCTTTTGGATTGAAATAGGCTTGAGCACTTAATAGTAGCAGCGGAGTCATCTCGTATGAGGATGTTAAGATATAATAATGGTAATTGCGAAGATATAAAAAATCTTCGGGATAAATAGATGATTTCTCTAAACTTGAGCCGTTGAAGTGATACTCCAAGGCAAGGTAGAGAGAGTTCTTAAATTTATAATCTGTCCCCGTTGTTAGTCGTGAATAGTCTTTAAATGTCGAGTTTGATTTATCAATATAGGCATAATCAATCCAATAACCCGCATTTGAAATAGGATGCTGAAGTTCAAATCCAAGAAGTTTTTTTTCATTAAACTTCATAGCGCTTAAAGTGAAATCTAGTTTATCTATAGTTATCTTTGGTCGAAAGTAATAAACATTATTTTCGTTCTTTAAATTTTTCCCAGAAATGAATCCTGTTTCTAAGAGCAATGTGGAGCTTAGTGCTTTTTTAAAGCCGATGGTGTCTATTCCCATGCGCTCTTCTTTGTCGATAGTTTTAATGGCAATAGGAGTAAGAACATCATTGGGAGAAATGGACTTAGAAACTCCAAAAGCAATAGGCATTCTTCCGATTAAAATATCTCCAAAATTCGTGTTAAAGTTTATATTTAGACGGTTTAGATTTTGGGCCAAAGTCGTGCGGTATTTTTGACTTACTTCTTCATCGTGTAAGTACATTTTTAAATCATCAACTCGATAAGCAGGAGGTGTTGTGGTATGTGGCAAAGTTTTTTCTGTAACCATTGTTAGTTCATAAGCTATTTCAAATTTAATTTTGTCTGAAAAACTTTCATTAAATTGAAGCTTAGTTGAATTCATTAATGAGCTTTGACTATTTTTTAATTGAGGAAAGTCTTTTACCATAGGATAGGATTTAAAATTTCCACTTAATGAATATGACCAAACAATTGAGGGGGCTAGAATGATGAGGCTAACGAATTTCTTCACGATCAATCCTTCCATCTTTTAAGAACACTAATCGTTTAGCCCGATCCATAATCATCTGATCATGAGTAGAAAAAACAAATGTAATTTTCTTTTTTTCATTTAACTCTTTCATCATGTCTAGCAGGGCAGATCCAGTGTGTGAATCTAAGTTTGCGGTAGGTTCGTCTGCTAAAATAATATCGGGTCTTGAAACCATTGCTCTCGCGACTGCGACTCTTTGTTGCTGACCACCGGATAATTCGGTAGGTCTGCGATGCTCTTTTCCTTCTAGTCCCACGTCTTTTAAAATAGAAAAAACCCGTTCTCGTCTTTCTGAAATTGGAATCTTTTGTAAAAGTAGAATATATTCAATGTTTTCAAAGGCAGTAAGTACAGGTATAAGATTATAAGACTGAAAAATAAATCCAATATGATCCCGTCTATAATCGGATAAATCATTTCCCTTCATATCGCTTATTGATTTGCCTGCAAGAAAAGTTCTTCCATGAGAGGGAGTGTCTAGTCCACTCATTAAATTAAGCAAGGTGGTTTTACCTGAGCCTGAAGGTCCTACAAGTGCTGTAAATTCTCCTTCGTGAATCTTAAGGGAGATATTATCAACTGCTTTAACTATAATATCTAGGTGGCCATATTCTTTTGACATTTGATCGATAAAAATTACTTCTTTGTTCATACTTAATCTCGCTTTAATGACTTTGATGGAATAATTCTAGCCGCGGTAATCGCTGGATAAATTGCAGAGATAATAGCAAAAATAAAAATGGCTAATGGATAATATATATACTGGCTAGGCATGAAAATGGGACGAATGGCTGTCTTAATGGTTGTACCTAAGTATTCCACATCTGTTAGGTGATTAATTCCCACCAATCTTGTGACTAAAGTTACAGCTGCACCAACTATAGTTCCAAGGATTGTACTTAGGAGTGCCAACGAGGCAGCTTCCAGTAAAATAAGTCGAAAAATAAAAACTGGTCTTGTGCCTATGGCTTTCATAATTCCGAATTCATACATGCGCTCATAAAGTGACATAAAGAGAGTATTCATTGTACTAAGGGCAATAATAGCAAACAGAATAAATGAGCCAATTGTTAGTGAGTAAGCGGTAAGTTGAATTCCTGCATCAATAGCAGGGACTAGTTTTTTCCAACTGAGGGCTTCATTGTCATTGATACTCATTATTGACAAAAAATCTTTCGGAGGATCTACAACATCTGATTTATTTTTAAATTTAAAAACAATTTCATGAAAGCTTAATCCTATGGCCATCATTTCCTGAGCTTTTTTTAGGTGTATAAAGGCTATGGAGGTATCCATTTCTTTATTTTTCATCTTGAAAATTCCCCCAACCCTAAATAGTTCTTGCGAAAGAACACCAGATTTAGCTTGAGCCGTAGTTACAACAATTTTATCTCCAACACTGGATCCTAAAAATTTAGCGAGTTTTTCACCAATTAAAATTTGGTTTTGATTATCTTCTGTGAGGTATGTTCCAGAGATTAAGCTGTTTTTGATGGATGATATTTTTTCTTCTTGCTCGGGAATTATTCCAAAAATTGCTACGGGTAATATATCTGTGGGAGAAGCAATCATTGCACTGGCGATACTTCTTGGTGCAGCTAATGAAATTTTAGGATTAGCCAAGATACGATTTAACGTATAAACCGAATCGTTAATCGTTTTTTCAGTTTCGCGGGTTTTTAAAAAATCTTTGCGATGGATTTGCCCATCACCAATAAATGAATTTGTCACCGAATTGATCATGTTTTCATTCAAGCCCTTTAAAAATGCATCGGCAAAAATGAGGGAGGCTAATCCCAGTCCCATAATTAAGCAGGTGATGATCGTTCGTCTTTTATTTCTTAATATATTTCTAAAGCCAAGTTTACCAATCATCATCTTCAGGTACTCCTAATGGCCTTAACTGGAACAATTTTAGCGGCCCGTATGCCAGGTATAATACTAACTCCGATACTGGAGAGACTTACGACTAAGGCAGGGACCCATAAATTAAAAAACGATACTTGCCCATATAAATGATGAAGGGCCATTCCCCCGATTTCAATTGGCATTGGGTAAGGTATTCCGATTTGTGATAACTTATAATTGATGAAGAGTGCAAAAAACATCCCTATAAAAAGACTTATGAAGGTGAGGATAGTGGTTTCTAAAATAACCATTATAAAAATATCCTGTGGACGAGTTCCGATTGCTTTTAATATTCCAAATTCTTTAGTTCTCTCTAAAATTGTCATAAGTACGGTATTTAAAACACCAATTGAAACAATAAAAAGCATGATTCCTAAATCAATCCATATTCCTGTTTGATCAGCAGTCATCGCTTTATAGAATTCTGCTTCAATATCTTGCCACGGAGAAACTTCATAAGCTGGCATAACTTTTTTTAAATTTTTGGAAATCATAGTGGATTTGCTATAATCGTTTAGAGCAATTACCATTTCATGGATGCGACTTCCTAAAACCAAAAAATCCTGCGACGTTTTTATATGCACAAAAGCATTCCGAGCTTCCATAGCATCGCTAGCCTCGGTAAAAATTCCGATCACAGTAAATTTATCATTAGACATGGAACCATCTGCTGCTTGGGTCATAAGAATAATTGGATCTCCAATTTTTACAGCGAGAATTTTAGCTAGTGTATGCCCAAGAACAATATCATTGTTAATTGTAGTCGAGAGAAAAACTCCCTCTCCAATTTTTTCTTTTATAGAGGTAGTTCGAGCTTCTCTTTCGGGGTCGATGCCAATGAGTCTGGCACCAGTTGTTTTTTCTCCTTGGGAGATAAGGACTGATCCTAAAACTCTGGGAGTTGATGAGATTATATCTTTGTTGGCAGCAATTTTTTTTGTTAGATTTTCTTCGTCTTTAATATTTTTGAATAAGGATGGCCTTTCTAAAAAGCCAGGAGCATGTATTTGTATATGTCCACTATGACCTTTGGTGAAGGCATCGATTACTTTTCCATAAGTTCCATAGACTAATCCTATGGCCATCGAACAAAGAACAAAACTTCCCATTATACTTAGAATGGTAAAGAGCGATCTTCTTTTTTGGCGAAAAATATTTCTAAATGCAAGTTTTAAAAAGAGCATTAACGCTTTCTTTGTAAATTGATTAAGGAAAATGTATCAGCTGGCAATTCAGTATCAAATTTTGCACTGATATATTTGATAACTGTTTTTTGATTTTGTTTTCCTTCTGGAATTAATTCAAGTCGAGCAGGAATTAAACGTCCCCCCAAAGTTTTGTAGTCGGAAAAATTAAGTGTTCGAATTTTTTGTCCTTTCTCATCAAAGTATTCCTCTTTGATAGGCATATTGTTTTCTTTCTTAATTGTTAAAGCAATTTTTCCCCAGACAGTAACAGTACTTTTTAAGGGAGTAAGCTCTATAACTGTTAGGGTCTTATCATTGACTTCTAATGATTTCGCTGAATAGTTATCTGAAAGTGTTGTCTCTTTAACAAGGTCGTCATTATTAAAATCAGATCCCATCCATGAAGACATCATCATTGATGGAGGTACTTTGACGACTTTTCCAACTTTAGGCAAATAATTCCACATCTCGCTATTTTTTCTTAGTGTTCCAGATCCTTTTTCTTTATTAGGGTAGAGAATATCAATGAATGTATTTTTCATCGTTTCTGTCCAAATATTCATGCGAAGTGTGCGCTCCCAATTAGGGTTAACAATTTCCATTTCAACTTCAGTCATCGAAGAATTACTGCGGTATAATTTATCGACGTGATCGACAATTGGTTTTAAATTCTCAAGGCCATAACTCAAGGATGGGAGAGACAATAGGAAGAATAGTATTTTCAGTTTTTTCATAAAGATCCTTGGGTTTATTTTTATTTTTGCTTTTTAATCGCTTAATAAAAAAATCTGGATTTTTTAAGGCTTGAATGATGATTCGCGATCTAAAGACTACTTCCACTGATTCATGATCAGCAGAGGGCATTCCAGGCATAATGATAGTTTCACCTCTAAAGAGAACTTCAGGATTTGCCCTCGCATATATTTTTCCTAGTCCATCTTTTCTTGAGCTATAAGCATAGACAAAATATTTTTTACGACTCATCAAAATTTTGAGTATGATATTGACCCAAAATCGAAGTGAGGAAAATTGCTTTTTATCTTTACTCGAAAGCCATACTCCGGTGATTTCAGCGGTCTTAGAAAGTTTTGGATCAATCGTTAGTCCTTTGAAGTTAGGAATAGAATCGAGAACACGAAAGGGAGCTTGGGTGATCATGGCAAACCCACCACAAATTTCACCGCGCTTGTTGAAGTAACCATAAACTTGTCCCTGTTTTAGGTAATCTATGGGTAAAAGGACATCTATATGATTAGCGATAGCATGACGATAAGTTTCAAATTCCGTCTCGTGCTTTAATTCTATGAATCTCATTTATCCTCCTTCCTAAGGCAAAACCAAGAGCATCTCTTATCGCAAAATAATTAGTCTTAGAATTTATATTTTATTAAACAGGAAATAGCATTGATCTATGTCAATATTGCAAAAATATTACATTAGTATTTTTGGTCATTTTGAGACTCATAAGCTTCCAAAAACGCTCCGGTTTATGTCAATTTCTTACATTTGTTTTTTTAAGCTGATTTTTACTAGGTAACAACTTGCTTAATGGCTTTTTGCTAAAGCTTAAAATAGAATAATTATACTTTAATGAGGAGAAATACATGAATGCAGCACAGGTCCATTTGGCGCTAAATCACTTTCCAGTCGCTGGAACAATACTCGCTTTTGGGGTTTTGCTCTGGGGATTTTTTTCTAAAAAAGATCAGATTAAAACAGTCGGTATAGCACTTATAATCGTAAGTGCTATAGGCGCAGTAGTTGTTGCTCAATCTGGAGATGGTGCTGAAGAGTTGGTCGAACATAAAGCACTTGTCACAAAAGATATAATTCATGAACACGAAGATGCAGCTGATGGAGCAGCTACTGCTATTGAATTAACAGCGGCTTTAGGGATAGCATGGTTAGTTATGTCTCGATTGAAGAAAAATCATCTTGAAAAAGTATATGCCGTCATGTTGATTACCAACTTAGTTAGTATTGCAATGGTATCCAATGCTGCTCATAAAGGTGGACAAATTCGTCATGATGAAATTAGAGATGCGGCACCAAGCAATGCAGTTGCCCCATTAATGCACCAAGAAAACGAAAAAGAAGAACATGAGAAAAAATAGAAATTGGTCTCTCTAAGAATTTACGAGAGAAATTTTCACATATCTTTTTAAGCGGTCTGGATCTACCGGTTTTTCTAAAAAAAGTGTGTGATGAGAAGTTTTATGAGTGTCGGAAATGTCTGGGATATAAGCAGAAATCATTATAACAGGGGTGTCTTTATTGATGCCCTCTTTATTTCTAAGCGCTGTTAAAAAATCAGCACCTTTAAAATAAGGCATCATATGATCCAAACAAATAAGATCAAATTTGTGAAGCTGGCATAAATGATAAGCATCTAATCCATCTGCTGCAGTTGTAATATCGTCTATGTGGTATTCAAGTCTAAAGGCGTCTGAGAGAAGCAATCTTATTTCTACTTCGTCATCAACGATTAATATTTTAGCCATTTCAAAATTCCTTTGATCTTTGAATTATTTTTTCTTTTAATCGGTTCATTTATAAATTTTATAATGATTTATTTATAGAATTAAATTAATTTAAAAATTAAAGAGGTAAAAGAAGTAAAATCGTCGGGGATTGTTTGTTTTAAAGTAAATCACCCAATATTTTAAATTCCAATTTAATTGTTTTATCTATTCCCTAACAAATAATAAATTTAATTAATCCTTAAGCTTTTATTGATTTGAAATAAATTGATCTGATTTGAATCTAAAGAAATATTTTAGTACTGCTTATAAGTCCTTAAGAATTTATTTGAAAGAAGAATAAAGTTTTCATTTATAGGCACAATTTATTTCAATTTCCTTTCGTCAGTTACATTAGACTCATTAAGTATTAATGAGCAATGCTCCGTTAGACAATTATTAGATTGAACAATTGAAAAAAATATTTCACAAAAATATATTTTTAATGGAGAACAAGTATGGAAGCCCTAAAAGTAATTAATAATCAAATGAGTGAATGGGAAAATAATCCACTATACAGTGCTCTAAGTCGTTCACAAATTATGGTGGAATTATACTTAGATGGCACATTGATAAATGCCAACGATAATTTTCTAAAAATTTTTGGCTATATGATTGATGAAATTGTAGGAAAAAAAATTGGTTTCTTTTTTGAAGAAAAATTTTCAAGTAGCGAAGAATATAATGAGATTTGGAGTCAATTATCAAGAGCAAATTTTAGTTCGGGTGAATATAAAATGCTCAATAAATCAGGTAGGGAAGTTTGGTTAAATGCTTCCTTTAATCCAATCCTCGATGATAATAATAAACCTATTAAAGTTATTGTTTGTGCTAGTGATGTGACAATGATTAAGGCCGAACTGCAAGTAAGGACGACAATTATGGATGTTACGAGTATTGTTTCGGAATCAGATCTTAAAGGTAATATTTTAAATATTAACCAGAAATTTATTGATCTCTCTCAATATAGTCGCGAAGAACTCATTGGTCATCCTCACAACACTACTAGGCACCCCGATATGGCCAAAGAAGTTTTTAAGGAGTTATGGGCAACTATTGGCAAGGGAAATATTTTTAGAGGTGTTGTAAAGAATAGAAAAAAAGATGGGAGTCCTTATTATGTCGATGCAGTAATTGCTCCAATTATGGGGGCTAATGGCAAGCCCAGAAAATACTTAGGAGTCCGCTACGATATTACAGAAGCAGAAATTGAGCGCCAAAATTCAAAAGGGATTATAGGCGCAATTAACTCTTCATTTGCTTTCATTGAGTTCGATACCAACGGTCAAGTATTATCCGCCAATGATAATTTTTTGCTCACAATGGGTTATAAAAAAGAAGAAATTATTGGAAAACATCACCGCATTTTTTGTGAGTATTCACTCTCTAATTCACCTAATTATGCACAATTTTGGGCAGACCTAAAAGAAGGGAGAAGTCAAAATGATGTTTTTAAAAGAGTAAATAAAGAAGGCAAGGAAGTATGGCTTCAAGCCGTTTATGCTCCGGTATTTGATGAAATGAATAGAGTCACTAAAGTTGTTAAGATTGCAACAAATATTACGGGTGAAAAACTTAAAGCCGATGCCATTAGCAAATCTCAGGCAGTAATTGATTTTAATTTGGATGGAATAATTGTTTTTGCCAATGAAAATTTCTTGAAAACTGTTGGTTACACACTTGATGAAATAAAGGGAAAGCATCATAGAATTTTTTGTGAAGACTCTTATACGAACTCAAGTGCCTATAGGGAATTTTGGAATAAATTAGGAAGAGGAGAGGCTGAAACTGGAAGATTTAAACGAATTGGAAAAGGGGGGAAAGTTATTTGGTTGCAAGCAACCTATAATCCAAGTTTTGATCAATTTGGAAAACCCTGTGGTGTCACTAAATTTGGTGGAGATATTTCAATTCAAGTTGAAGTTGAAGAAACCGTTACAAGACTAGCTACCGAATTTTCATTAAGTACAAAAGATATATCAGAAAAAGCTATTGGAGTCGCTCGAGGAGCCCAATCACTTGGAGCAACAACAGAAGAAATGAATGCTTCAATTGAAGAATTAACTGCTTCAATAAACTCAATTGCTCAAAATTCAAAAAATACCGATTTGGTTGCAAAAGCAACTCACCTAGAAGCGGAAGCTGGAGCTAAGTCCATAACGAAAGCGATAGAGGCGATGGAGCTAATAAGTAAATCTTCGGAAGATATAAGTGAAATTGTAAAGGTCATAAGTGAAATTGCTGGACAAACAAACCTGTTGGCCTTTAATGCAGCGATTGAAGCGGCAAGAGCTGGTGAGCACGGGTTGGGATTTTCTGTTGTTGCAGATGAAGTAAGAAAACTTGCTGAAAGATCATCTCAGGCAACTAAAGAGATTTCGAAGCTGATAAATGAATCAGTTAAACGAGTTGCTCAGGGTAGTGAAATCTCAAAGCAAGCAGGTGAAGCTTTTGAAAAAATTGTGACAGGTGTAGTGAAAACCACACAAGCTATTTCTGAAGTTTCATGTGCTGCAGATGAGCAATTAGTTGCTGCAAAAGAAATTAGTTCGGCCGTTCAGCAAGTAGCAGAAGAAACTGAAAAGTCAGCGACTGCATCAGAGTCAATTGCTAACGGAACAAAAGAGCTAACAGCTGGTGCTGAAGCATTAAAAATGACAGTAGCTAAATTTAAGGCGTAACCCTTTAGGTGTGTAAATGAACTCAATAGAGCAAGTAGATTTAGAATCTCCCACATTAGAATTAGTTTTAAACTTAGTTCATAAGCTAACAGGTATCTCAATGGGGGTTAATAAAAAAACTTTGATACAAGGACGATTACGTCCGCGAATCAGGAAGCTAGGATTAGAGAGCTATGCTAAATATCTCGATTATTTAAATTCTAATAAAGAAGAGATTCAAGTCTTTATCAATTTAGTGACAACAAATGAGACTTCATTTTTTAGAACACAAAGAGTTTGGGATTATTTTAATAAAGATTTCCTTGCATCCTGGTGGGCAGCAAATCCCAGAAAATCACTAAAAATTTGGTCTGGAGCCTCTTCATCAGGCGAAGAAGTTTATACAATTGGAATTTGTTGTGAGGAGTTTAAATTAAAAAACCCTGGCTTTACTTATCAAATTCTTGGTTCAGACATATCAACAGAAGTATTAGTAATCGCTGATAGAGCTGAGTATTTAGGAAGATCAATAGAAGCCTTTAAAACCTCCAATAGAATTTTGTTTGATAGATATATGCAACCAAGCGGTGATATGTTTAAAGTGCATTATGAGGTAAAAGCTAAAATTCGCTTTGAAATTCATAATCTTTTTACCTTGCCTAAAGAGCGCAACCATTTTGATATAGTTTTTTTAAGAAATGTCCTAATTTATTTTGAGCCAGCTGACATCGAGAAAGTTTTGGCAAATCTTAGCAAAGCTATAGCGAATCAGGGCATTTTAATTATTGGAGAATCTGAATCACTAAATAGTTTAAAAACTAATTTTAAGTACAAGCAGCCTTTAGTTTATGAAAAAATAGGGGATAGCTTTGAGAAATGAAAATGATATTCATGTAAAAATTGGCGAAGTAAAAATTGGTCACTCTGGTGATGTGCTAAAAGCAACCCTTGGATCATGTGTGGGAATTGTTTTTTCATGGCGACGCAAAAGCCTCTTTGGGCTTGCCCATTGCCTACTTCCAGATGCTCCCGAAGCAACTTTTGTGGTAAGTGCTAAGTTTGTCAGCCAAGCCGTTCCATCATTAATGATTTTATTAAAAATTAAGCCAGAAGATATAAAAGAAATTGAAGTTTTTTATGCTGGTGGCGGAAATATGATGTCTCAGCTTTCTAAAAGAAATGTTGATCATATAGGATTGTTAAACATTGCAGCTGCTAAAAAATATTTAAGTGCTTACGGCTTTAAATATAAAGAGCTCGATGTTGGCGGGGAAGTAGGAAGGCAGATTTTCGTAGATTGCTCTACCGGTGAAGTTTTTGTAAACAGATTCGAAAAAGCAATTTAGGTTTGAGCTCAATAGGAAATATAAATGAATAATCAAGATGATGATATTAATATTAAGAAAAAGGCAGATGAAATATTTGGCTCTTTTTTCGTAGGTTTAAT
>CANFNL010000034.1 GCA_947448205.1 Bacteriovoracaceae bacterium | reverse complement strand
TGAAGTTGCATAAACATTTTCGAATGCATCTTTAAGAATTGAGTGAAGTCTCTTATTAACTTCATCTAAATCCCAGAAGAAAGATTGAAGACCTTGTACCCATTCAAAGTAAGATACGATTACCCCACCAGCATTGCAAAGAATGTCTGGAATAAGGAAGGCACCTTTAGCTGTGACGATGTCAATGGCTTCTTTAGTTAAAGGACCATTAGCACCTTCAGCGATGATTTTAGCCCTTACGACGTGAGCGTTTTCTTTTGTGATAACACCGTCGATAGCAGCTGGAATAAGAACATCAACATTAAGAGCAAATAGCTCATCGTTAGTTATGTGTTTTGTTCCTGGCATTCCTTTTAAAACTTTATTTTCTTTTACCCATGCTTCACATTTATCAATGTCTAATCCGTTGGCATCATACACACCACCAGAGACATCTGATACTGCTACGATTTTTGCACCTTGAGCGCGAAGATCGTTAGCCGCTGGAATCGCAACTTTACCGAAACCATGAATAGCAACAGTTGTATTTTGATTAATAGTCATTCCGATTTTTTCTGCAGCGAAGTTTACACAAAATGCAACTCCTTTTCCTGTAGATTCAGCACGACCTAAAGATCCTCCAAGATCAATTGGCTTTCCAGTAACAACAGCTCCGTCTGTGTAGCCTTTGATTTGTGAATAAGTATCCATGAACCAAGCCATCGTCTGCCCATCCGTTCCAATATCTGGAGCTGGAATATCAACGTGAGGACCGATGATCATATTGATCTCTGTCGCATATCTTCTAGTTAAAGCCTGAAGCTCTTGACGAGATAATTGAGTTGGATCAACACAGATACCACCTTTAGCACCACCGTAGGGAAGACCTACGAGAGCACACTTAAAAGTCATAAGCATAGCAAGTCCAGCAGTCTCAGAAAGATCGACACCTGGATGGAAACGAATTCCTCCCTTACCTGGGCCTAAAGATAAATTGTGTTGAACTCTGTATCCGATAAAAGTTTTAACTGTTCCATCATCTAATCGAATTGGTACAGAAACTTGAAGGGCGCGTTTTGGGTATTTCAATCGCTCTGCGACGTTAGGGTCGAGTCCCATAATTTTACTCGCATCTTCTAATTGCTTAATAGCATCTTGGAATAATGCCCCTTCGAACATACTCATTAAAAACCTCCGATTCACATAGAAATAAGTGGTCTAAAGAGTACTCTGAAATTTTAGAGAATTCTAGATTTTACTTAGAGATTAAAAGGGAAACTTGCATTCATTTCGATTTTTTTATCTGCGTCATTGCCATTTGGTTGGGAAGTTGATGATATTCGAGCCTTAATGTTATTAGTTATTTCCTGATCTACGAATGCCACAAACTGAGACTCATTGATGTTATATTCTATTCCCGTAGATGTGCCCAATTGCTTGAAGTCTTTTTTAGTAAGCACTCTCGCTTTTCCATTGGCCCCAACGATTGCATTACATTCAATCCAAGGATTTTGAACAACCATGACAGCTTTACCTTGAAGAACTCGCGCCCTAAACTTGAAACTAATATATTTTGTAATTGGTACAGTAGCATTTGGACGAAGAGATCTCTCTACTGTAGCTGCCTTATAAAGAGCCGTACCTTCTTCAGCATTTTTCAATTCACCAGCGAGTCGTTTATCAGCGTATCGGACTAAATTCTTTGCAAGAAATTTGGATTTATTTGAAGTACTCGGCGTCTTGTAGAGATGTGTTGATTCAAGATTCCATTTTTTTGCATACTCTTCAGTTTGCTCCCAACCTGAAAGTGAATCTCTCATTGATCTCATAACACCAGCATCGTCTTCGACAAAGAGAGATTTTGAATCTCTGTTTTGCTCTAAAGGAACAGTTAAAACTTCTTCTTCAAAAGCTGCTGGAGTTCTCTTTATTGAAACATTATTAACTTCAGCTGCATTTGTAACAGCACTTAGAAGTGTTAAAATTGTAAACAATGACAGTTGTCTAAAATTTTGACATCTTCCTGTTTTAATTTTTGCTGTTTCCATTGGGTTAAGCCTTGTTAGTAACCTTTCTTTGTTGTTACAAGTATATTATTGCAAAGCTTTTGCCAGAAATCATACAAAGGTAAAAAGGGCCATCTCAACGAGTTAGACCCTTTTGCCTCTTAATAAATTATTGATCCATCATTTCTTTTGTTTCTTCGACGAGATTTCTAAGAAGTTCTTGAGTTTTCTTATCAAGGTTTAGATCTTTAGACTTTGAAGTCATCGCTTTTAAAAAAGCATTTGCTGAAAGTCCCTTAGGAAGCGCCGACTTAGCCGCTAGTTTTTTACCAGCCTTTACTAAACCACCATTGCTAACAATGCGAGCCAGCTCTGATCTTTTAGTGATATTTCCTGAAAGGATTTTTTTCTCAACATCATTTTTAAATGAGGCATTTTCCATAGCATCCCACTCAAGTAAGACGTACTTTTCAATATCATACATCTTAGCTGCTTCTTTTAGGTTGCGAGGCATTTTAGCTATTAGCAGCGAACGATGCACTTCTGATTTAGAAATTCCCAGAGCTGCTTGAATCTTTCTTTCGCTGGCTTCAGTAGCAATTTGATAATTTAAAATACCATCTGCCTTATCTACATAATGAAGCTCTTCCCTGCTTGAATTCTCAGAGAATTGGATGGCCATTAACTCTTCTTCTGTTTTATTTTCTAAAACAAAACAGGGAGCCTTTTCTGCTTGATTGAATGAGAGAGCTCTAAAGCGTCTTTCACCACAAATGAGTCGGTAAGATCCATTTCTATCACGATGTAAGACCAGCGGTTGAATCAATCCATTGACTTCAATATTTTTCGCTAAGTCTTTAATTGAATCGTCATTAAACTTTGTTCTAACTTGTTCTTTAACAACAATATTTTTTAAGTAAATTTCATCAAGCTTTGCTCCTTGAAGTAAACGATCATCAGATAGTTTAAATACTTCGTGGCCAACTTTCTCTGAGAGATCAATTGTCTTTCTTTCTTTTTTAGATACACGAGCGGCAAATGTCTTCGACATATTTTATTCTCCACATCCTTGAGGATTATAAACTGATTATAAATTTAATGATTTCCAAAGTTCTTCGTAGTCTTTACGACCAGCAGACTTAGCACCCATAATACAAACTGGCCTTCTCGTTGAGATAGACTCTTGCATTTGAACCATGTTTCTAATCATTGGAGTAATATGAAAAGATTGTTTTAATTCTTCCATTCTTACTTTCTCAATTTTTCTGCGAGGATTGACCATTGAAGGGATAATTGAAAATTCTAAAGCTGGATTTTCCGTCTCTTTGATAATCTCAAACGTATCCATTAACTCTTCTAGTCCATCAATTGAATAATCTTGCGCCTGAGTTGGTATGAGCACACGAGTCGAAGCAACAAGCGACATGATTAATTCATCTCCAAGCATTGGTGGCGTGTCGATAACAACATAATCAAAATCAAGATTAGCCTCTGACAATCTCTTCTTTAGCAATCGCTCTTTTCTTCCGGCTTCTTTTCTAATTTCACCTTCTGAAAGAATCAGAAGTTTAGAAAGGTTTGCAAGGTGGCGGCTAGCTGGAATAATCTTTATATTTTTATAAAGTTTTCCACTCATTTCTGGCTTAACGATTACATCATTAATACCAACATCACCAATGAGCCATTCCGGAACTAATGTTCTTTGAATTTGCACTCCAAATGTCGAACTGAGATTGGCTTGAGAGTCTAAGTCGATGACTAAGACTTTATTGCCTTTGTTAGCGAGATAACAAGCGAGCTGGTAGCATTGCATTGTTTTACCAACGCCACCTTTGTTATTGCCGATCGTGATAACTTCCATGAATCACTCCTGTTTTTATAATAGCTAATTATAATGCTCGGAGTTTTGAATTAAGTTGTCAAAGAAAAAATGCCCCTACAAAAATCATGGGACCATTTTTTTAAAATTAGATCGGCAAAGCTAAACCGATGACAGACTTAAAAAGGCACTATATCGTTTTATTAATACTCATTAAAATATGATCGGACAAAATATGAAATCTTCAAGCCCTTGGGTCTGTCTTTGCTTAGCAACTCTGTTTACTTCATGTGCTCATAATGCCTCTCCCATCAAAATCGCGAAAATGACCTCTTATCTAATGTCCAATCCAGCCCCAGTAGTTGGTAAAACCGTTTCAGGTCAAGATATCTACATTGGAGGCCTCTCGGGTTTAATTTACCTAGACTCTAAAGAGGGAGCCCTATTCTTTAACGCCATTACAGACAGGGGGCCTAATGGATGGGCCGAAGGAATTGATCGTCCTTTTCTGCTACCAGAATTTTCTCCCCAAATTATTACCTTGAAAACGGATCCTGTAAAAAAAAGCTTGGAAGTTGTCAGTTCACTGCCATTAAAAAAGAAAAATAGAGAAAAGCTTACAGGTCTTCCCAACAAAAGGGATGAAGAAAATCCAACTGATCTTTATGGCTATATGTATTCGGTAGATCCTTTAGGGTTGGATACCGAAGCCCTAACGAGGGATGCCGAAGGAGGATATTGGGTTGGGGATGAATACGCTCCCTCTCTCGTTCATTTCAACAGTAAAGGAGTCATGACCAAAAGGTTGGTTCCAGGAGAAGAGCTGCCTAAAATTTATAAAGAAAGAAGACCAAATCGTGGATTCGAAGGCATTGCTCTCGTGGAAAATAAACTGTTCGGCTTTATGCAAAGTCCGCTCAAAAAAGAAGAGAGCGTGGCAAAAATAGTTGAAGTTAATCTCGATACTTTAAAAACTTCGGCCGAATATCTCTACCCCTTTGAGCCTGGCAACGATAAAATTGGCGATGCCGCAGCTATAGGAAAAAATACATTTTTAGTCATTGAACAAAATGGAAAAATAGGAACTCAAAGCAGTAAGTTGATTTTCAAAATTACCCTTAGTGAAAGTGATCACCCAGTTACAAAAACTTTGATAGCTGATTTAAAAGAGACGCCTTTTAATAATATCGAAAAGGTTGAAGGTTTAACCGTTATCAATAATCGTCAAATTGCCTTAACTATCGACAATGATTTTCAAATTAATAGTAAAACTGACAAACAAACGGGAATTACACCCCTTAATGATCTGGCTAACCAAATACTCATTATAGATTTCAATCAAGATCTCTAATTTTAAATGTTTAAAGCTTTGGTGTTGAGTCCATCGACTAATTCTATCTTCCGGTGTGCTAGATTAGCATAATCTAGATCATGAGTTACATAAATAACAGTGGTCTTTTTTTCTAAGTTTATTTTTTGAAAAAGTGCCATAATACGATCGCCATTTACACTATCCAAATTCCCCGTTGGCTCATCCGCAAAAAGATATTTTGGAGACATCAATAGCGCCCTAGCAATTGCTACACGCTGTTGCTCTCCTCCTGATAATTGAGAAGGCATGCGATCCTCTTTACCTTTTAAATCAACTTCAGAAATTAGCTCAATCGCTTGTGTTTCATATCTCTTATGCTGCCCATGTTTTCTAGCTGGCATAAGTACATTTTCTAGAACTGAAAGTTCAGGTAATAAATAATGAAATTGAAATACAAATCCTATATTAGTATTCCTAATTTCATGAATTTCCTTTTGCGACATAGTTGTTAAGTCTTTATCGTCATAAAAAATATTTCCAGAAGTGGCATTATCGAGAGTACTCATGATGTATAGCAGAGTACTCTTTCCAGAGCCTGATCTTCCAACAATAGAGACCAATTCTCCATCATTAACGTCCAGACTTATGCCCTTTAATACATTTGTTGCTGGAACTCCGAATGATTTTTTTATATCAATAAGCTTTAGACCCATAATTATTCACCCGACCTAATAATACCAATTGGAGTCAACTTAGTAGCTCCATAAGCCGGTATAATGGATGAAATTAATGATGAAACAAAGGCAATAACAAAAGCTTTAATATAGATTGGATAATCAAACGCCACTAACATCTTCCCAGTGGATCCCATCATTCGACCTGAACCAACGCTTAAAGTAGACATGTATAAACACACTCCGTAACCAAGAATAACACCAATAAGTCCACCTAGTACTCCTAAGATTAATCCTTGATAAAGAAAAATTGCCAGTACCTGATTAGACTCAAAACCTAAGGCCCGTAGAATTGCGATCTCTTTTCTTTTTTGAGTTACGAGAATACTCAAAATATTATAGATGCCAAAAGCAGCAACCACTACAATGGAAATTGTCATAAAATTTCTAGTGATATTTTGAATAGTAAAAACTGACAGAGTTGCAGAATTCGCTTCCTCCCAACTTTCTACTTTATCGCGAGTAAATTCACGCCAAATTTCTGCTAACTGCTGAGCTTGATTAACATCGGTGAGCTTTACTCCAATATCTGAAATACGATTAGCGACACCTTGAAGCTTTTGAATGTCTATTAAGCTTGCAAACGCCTGAGTATTATCTAGGGCGGCAATTCCCAAATTGAAAGTACCTATAACTTTAAAGGGAGCACTTCGACCTGCTCCAGTCGAAACAATTATACTTTCTGAAACCCTAGCGCCTAATCGAGTGAGTAGCCCCGAGCCAACAATAATTCGATTACCAGTATCACCTAAATCAGTAAACTTTTGACCAGCTTCCATGTAATTTGAAATATTTGAAACACGAATTTCTTGTAAAGGCTTTGACCCAATGACTTTGCCAGTAACTTCCACATCCCCTCTTTTAAAAATTACTTGGGAAGTTAATTGTGGAGAATAAGCATAAATATCATTTCTTTTATCAAATTTATCAAACCATAATTTAGGATTTTCAATACTAAGTGAGTCTCTTCGACCAGAGGGAGGGACCATCCAAAAACTATGAATATTTTTTTTATAAAAAATTTGCTCGATACTTTCCTTGGTGATGACTTCTTCGCGTGCAGAAATACGAATATGGGCTTCGTTATTTATTAATCGATCAATAATATAATCTTGAAATCCCAACATCATTCCCGATATGGCCACATAGGCAGTAGTGCCAAGAATAATTCCTAATAGAATAAGAACTGTTTGCTTTTTTCTTGATGTAAGATGTTTAAGACTTAAAAAAATCATTTTTTATTTTCATTAGGTAAATAGATTTCATCCTCTAATGAAATTTCCGGGGAAAGTATTTCGACATATTCACTATCGCTAACCCCAACAACCACTGGAATTTTTTCAGTATTTTTATTTTTTTTCATTAAAATATGTCCGTTCGAAACAGCTGCTATGGGTAATAATAAAGCTTGGTCTTTTTTCATAACTTCAATCGACATATCGACATTCATTCCAGGTAAAATATTTTCAGGCAGACCTTCAACATCTACTTGCACGACGAATTCCAAATTACGAGGAAGAACATTTCGGACAACTCCCACAAAAGATTTTGAGCGAAAAGACTCAAACGAGATTTGAACACTCTGTCCTTTCTTAACTTTAAGTGCTCCTTGCTGCTCTACAGAAGCCTCAAGATATAGTTTTTTTAAATCAACAAGAGTTAAAAGACTTTGTCCTGGTGCGATGGTCTCGCCAATGCTATAGGGCAAATGAGTCACAACACCAGCAAAGGGTGCCTTAAAAATAGTTCCTGAATCATTGATAAATAATTGTTGAGATAATTTGACGTTATCTCCTTCTTTCACGAAATAATTCTTAATTCCTGAGACTACTCCTAATTTTAGCTCGTAACTACGCTCGGATTTGACAATACCGATAGCGTAAATACTTTCAGTAATAGGTCCTTTTTTTGCCTTTATCCCCCTCTTTGGCGCACAGCCTGAAAGAGTCAACAGTGACAAATTTAAAAAGACAAAGAAGATTGTTTTGCTAAATCGCATAATAAGCACCTCGCAATGACTCTACTCCCTCTCTTCGGCTTTGCAAATGTCGAGATTTGGGTTAAGAATAGCTTTACTATATGTCACCTCATTTATCTACTTGGAGTTTATCATGATCAGCGAATGCTCAACTAAAGAGCTTAAAGAAAAACTAGATAAAAAAGAAAAAATCCAATTCATCGATTGTCGCGAAATTGAGGAGTGGAATGAAGCCCATATTGCTGGAGCTACACTTTTACCTCTTTCAGAGTTTGAGGCAAAATACGAATCAGTATTGAACGATAAAAATGCACAAATTGTAATCCATTGCCGAAGTGGAAAAAGAAGTATGAATGCTTGCATGTTTCTTTTATCAAAGGGCTTCACCAATCTTACAAATGTTGAAGGTGGAATTATGAGTTGGACAGCTGAAGGCTTTCCCGTTGTTAATGGTTAATCGATGTTAGATTTATTTAATGATGACATTATCAAAGAAGATCATAAGCCCAAAATCAGTGAGGAAGAGCTCTCTGATGCGGATGTATTAATTGAACTTAAAAAAATAAAAGAAGAATTAAAACATAAGGTAGTGGTCCTTGGTCATCATTACCAGCAAGATGATGTCATTAATTTTGCAGATATCACTGGAGATTCACTCCAACTTGCTAGAGAAGCTGCTAACTTAAAAGATAAGCCTTATATTATTTTTTGTGGCGTGCATTTCATGGCAGAAACTGCTGACATGCTTACAGGGCCTCACCAGAAAGTTATTCTACCTGACTTGCGAGCTGGCTGTTCCATGGCCGATATGGCAAAAAAATCTGAGATAGATAAAGCCTGGGCCTTTATGAAAAGCGCTACCCAAGAAAAAATTATTCCCGTTACCTACATTAATTGTGCTGCTACCTTGAAAGCCTTCGTCGGAGATAATGAAGGAAGTATTTGCACTTCATCAAATGCAGAAAAGATTATTCGTTGGGCCCTTGCTCAGGGTGAAAAAATTTTATTCTTCCCCGATCAACACTTAGGCCGTAACACTTGTTTTAAAATGGGAATTCCTTTATCGGATATGGTTGTCTACAACCCTAAAATGCATAATGGGGGCTTAACAGCTGAGCAAATAAAAAAAGCCAAAGTTATTTTATGGTATGGCTTTTGCTCTGTTCACCAAGGCTTCACTGTTGATCAAGTTAAGACTATAAAGCAAACAGATCCTGACATGACCGTCATCGTTCATCCCGAATGTAATTTTGAAGTGACTCAAGCTTCCGATGATAATGGCTCTACTTCATATATCATCGATAAAATCGCTAAGGCTGCGGCCGGGGCCAAATTCGCAGTTGGTACCGAAATCAATTTAGTTAACCGCTTAGCAAATGAATATCCAAATAAAACAATCGTATCACTTTCGCCCTATCAATGCCTTTGTACTACTATGTATCGCGTAAGACCCCGCTGGCTACTTGCCAGTTTCCGAGCGATAAAAGACAATAATCCCATCAATGTTATTACTGTCCCAGAGGATGTTGCGCGCTCGTCTCTGAAAGCGCTCGATAGAATGTTGGCAGTTAACTAAATTTAGAAAGGTCAGTTTATATGATTTATGCCGATTACAATGGAAGTGCACCACTCTCCCAAGAAGTGAGAGATTATTTGCTTAAACGATTTGAGAAAGGGCCTTTTGCTAATCCAAATGCCATTCATTATTTGGGAGCAAAAACTTTGATGGGAATGGAGAACGCAAGAGCTGCTTGTGCAAAAGTTTTAGGGGCAGATTTTGATCAAATTATTTTCAACTCGGGAGCCACTGAAGGTATTTCAACTGTTTTTCATACAATTCTTTCCAATGAAATACATAAAAAAATTATTATAATTTCTGGTATTGAACACTCTGCTGTTGTGAACACAGCTCACTATTATGGCAGTAGAGGTTTTATTGTTAAAACTTTGCCGGTTACGACAGAAGGAATTGTCGACTTAGAAGTCTTTCATCAATGGCTAAAAGAAGATGCTAATAACATCGCGATGGTCGCCATTATGGCTGCCAATAATGAGACTGGCGTAATCCAGCCTTATCAAAAAATTAATAGTGAGTGTATTGAAAATAATATTCCTTATCTGTGTGATACCACTCAATACATAGGTAAAACGCCATTTAACTTTAAAGAATCTAATATCGACTATGCTGTTTGTTCTGGCCATAAGCTTGGTGCGATGACTGGCACAGGTATTTTATTGGCTAAAGATGCCGAGAAAATTCTTGCCCTCATCATTGGTGGCGGTCAGGAAAAAGGTCACCGTGGTGGAACTCAAAATTATTTGGGAAATGAAACCTTGGCCGTTGCCTTATCTTCTCTTGAAAAAAGTTTTACAAATATACCGGCCCTTACAAAAAAGAGAATGGAATTTGAACAAAATATGAAAACATCGTTCCCTGAAATTGTCATCATCGGTGAACACTCTCCAAGATTAGCGACAACTACCTATATTGCTTATCCTGGAATTCACGGTCAAGCCGTGCAGATGGAGCTTGAATCCCTTGATATTTTTGTTACGACTTCGTCAGCTTGCTCAGACAATATGCCAGTAACTTCTAAAGTATTAAAAGCAATGGGTGCCTGTGATTCAGTTGGTAGAGGTGTAGTGCGTATTAGTCTCTGTCTCAACTCGCCCCTCGACTATTATGATTTGTTATTTGATGCTTTAACTAAAATTTATACTAAGCTTTTAAAGATAAAGAGCTACTAATGAATATTCTTATTAGTTTTTGCCTATTCTTTTTAATTTCATGTTCCCACACTCCAAAAACTAATTCTTTTGCGATTACAGCTTCCTCCTCTGGTTTAATGAAAAATCATATTATTCCCTTTGCAGTTTATTTAACTGATTCTCTCGAGGATAGAACGAGTTTAGAAAAAAAATATGAAAAAAAACTCTTTATTATTCATACCGGTCATATTCTTGACCCTAAATTAACGAAAACTGAAAACGTTGCCCAGCTCGAAAATCTTGTAAATAAGGGTTTTGACCTTGTTAATTTAGCACTTGAAGATATTATCATTGCCGATGTTCAAGATATTAAATTTGATCAATATAACCAGACTTTTCTAAACAGCTCAGTTATTGATCTTAGCCAAGACTCTTTAGTCAGCGCCAAAAACATTGTTCCTAAATACATTCATGATTCAATTGCATTTATTGGATTAAGTGACGATGCTTTAGAAAAAAAACTCCCCAAAGAAAAATTCATTATTAGTGATTATGTTCTCGCTATATTAAAAGTAAAAAAAGAAGTTATGAAAAATACTAACAATCCTATTAAGTCATTTGTTATTATCCACTCCTTAGGAAGTGACATCAACGATATTATGAGTAGACTTCCACCAAGTTTTATAAACTCATTGGCAGATTAAAATATGAGCCGCATTCCAAACAGGAGTGAGATCATTTTGGCAAATTCCAAGAGATTCATCTGTTATAATTTTTGCTCCTCGTGGACAGGCTGGCTCTAGCTTTTCTCCACAATGGTTTTGTCCACAAAAGTGCGATCCTCCTTTGGGACATTGGAAATCTACGACTTGATACCAACCATATCGACAATCATCACACCGATCTTCACCGACAACATGGCAGCCTTTATCGACTTTCATGCAGACGATTGCAGAGTTAGTACTATTTCGATCACTTATTCTGCCAAGATACTTATTATTAATATTTTTAAAACTTTCTTCGGTTGTTCGTAATAAACTCATCCCTGGATAGAGATTTTTTTCATGGAATTCTCCCATGCTTATATTTGGTAGTAAAAAGCTCCAATCTACTTGATGAGTATTATTTTTAAAAATTAAATGAAGCTTAAAGCTTTCTAAGGAAATTCTTAAATCTTTAATATTTTGAACTTCTAACCAAGAATCTGAATCTGAATTTACAGGACATTCCATGGCCGATTTAAGCTCATCGATTTTTAGAATGCCTATAATTTTCTTATAAGGAACCTGATAATAAATGCAATGAGTTTTATAATGCAAGCCACCTTCAATGGGAATCGTTAGGCTGAAAAGAAATTGAAAAACACCCGGTGGTCGACTAATTACTTCTCCTAATTGACTAAAATTTTTAATTCTAATGCTGTATATCCATTCATTATAAATTTTCATCTCTTGCCTAGTAAGGTTTTGATTTGAAAATTGGTGGGGAATGCACGAGCATAAAAAGAGCAACAAAAGCAGAAGTATTTTTCTCATTTTGCCTCCTTCATACAACGAAACCCTACCTTAAACCTATCTATACCAAGATCGGGATTGATGCCTTTGAAATCAAAATGCCTCAACTCAAATCCCGTACCATCCCACCCAGCTCGAAAGCCTAATTTATGCCAGGGAGAATTAAAACTAAAATAAAATGAAGAGGCTTTAAGATTACTCTCTGGATCTATTGGATTTCTAAAAGCTTCCAATACTCCCCCCATAGAATCTTTCAATCCGGCCCATGAGGGGGCTGAAGTGTTTAAACTATATTCTTTTTGACCGAGACATTCTTTGGCATATATGAGATTGCAATCGGCTTTAAATTCACTTTTTTTCTTAGTCCAATAATATGGGAAACGATTATTTTTAGCGGGAGTAATATCATTTAAATCCATTGGAAAAAAACTTGCTGCATCAAAAATATGTGCAAGCATTAATTGTTTTCCCTTAAAGGAGCAATAACTCTCCATTTGCCACAACATTAAATCTGTTGCAGGCAAAAAAAGTTCATTCCCACTTTTTTTTGTTAACCCTTTAGTGAAATCTCTATCGCCAAAATCGATCCAATTGTTTATTTCATCATTGGTAACGAGATGAGTATCAAGATAAATATTTTGTGAAAAATTGTCAAAACGATAATCCTCGCTATCTTTTCCAGGTAACTCTTCTCCATAGGCATAAATTCGTTTCTGCAAAAAAACTTCATGGCATTGATCTTCTAAAAAAACATCCAATTTTTTTTGGGACTTCAAATCCTCCAACGTAAATAAAAAACCAGTTCCCTTAAGACCAACGAGAGCAGTATTGGATTTAGTAAGATAACGAAAAGCTGCATAATTATTATTAGTTGAGTATTTAACAAAGCGGTAATTTATTTTTTTATTTAATAATTCATGACAAGTAAGCACCATTGGATTGCAACGAAGTAGCGTTTCATCAAATGGTGATTTGATTGCAAAATGCTTTAAGCATTCCACTTTTTCTAATTCCCACTCCCTCGACTCTTCTCCTTCATTCCACATCCGATGAATCTCTGAAGAGTTTTGCAGTAAGCGGAGCAGAGCTTCTTTATCTTGAATAAATTGATCAGTTTTTTGTAGAGTTTGGTAATCAAATTTATAGAAAAAGAATCCCCCCACCATGAAAACGGCACAAATGAACAGGATAACCTTTGAAGCAATGGAGCTTTTGAATTCTTTCATAAGAGATTACAATTATAACTAGCAATGCCTAAGAATGAAAACGACAAATGCTAAAGCCGGGGAAATACTATGAACCATCTTGATTGGATTCACAAAGCAAGTGATCAAAACGATACGCAATCTGAAATTTTATCTTTCAATGATTATATGGAAAAAGTTTTTGAAAAAAATTCAAAGCATGAATGTAGACCCAGTTATGAATTTATTCGCGATATGCTCAACTACTATGGCGTAAACGAAGATGGATCTTATAAATTATTTCAAACTAACCACTCTGATTGTCCTCCAGTTTACGGCCAGGCGAAAGTTCAACAGGCTTTATCGCAAAACTTAGTAAACTTCAGCGAAGAGGGCTTTAATAATAAATTTATTTTACTTATCGGCCCTAACGGCTCTTCAAAATCTTCATTAGTAAAAAAAATCATACGTGGCTTAGAGGATTATTCAGAAACTGATGAAGGGAAGCTATTTAGTTTTAGCTGGATTTTTCCAATTGAAAATTATGTAAAAGGGACTCTCGGACTCAATAGCACAATCAGAGACTCTAACTTAATTAGTTATGCTTATCTAGAAGATAAAGAGATTTCAGCTATCATGCCATCTGAATTGAAAGATCACCCTTTATTGCTTATTCCAAAAGAGTATCGACAAGAATTGATCGAAAAATCGCTTGCTGGTGATGATAGATTGCTTGATTCTGTTAAAAAATCTTACCTCTATCGCGGTGATCTCTCAAAAAGGAACCGCATGATTTACGATGCTTTATTGAAAAATTATAAAGGCAAGCATCAGGAAGTTCTAAAACATATAAGAGTAGAAAGATTCACAATTAGTAAGCGTTACTCTACAAGTGCAGTGACGATTGAGCCTCAAATTCATGTTGATGCGAGAATGCAACAAATCACAATGGATAAACGTCTACAAAGTTTACCTCCTAGCCTACAATCTCTTAATCTGTTTTCACTTCAAGGTGAAGCTGTCATGGCTAATCGTGGGGTTTTGGAATATTCAGATCTACTCAAACGCCCACTCGATGCTTTTAAGTACTTGCTTATGACTATGGAGACAGGATCTATTAACTTACAAGGTATTTTAACTGAATTAGATATATTCTTTATCGGTACCTCAAACGAAATTCATTTGGCAGCTTTTAAACAGCACCCAGATTTTAATTCATTTAAAGGACGATTCAATTTTATAACTGTTCCCTATCTTCTCGATATTCGCGATGAAGAAAAAATTTATATTGAGCAAGTTGAAGGATTAAAAGACCGTTGTCAATTTTCACCCCATGCCTTAAATGCACTTTGTATGTTTGCTATCATGTCTCGTTTAAGAGTTTGTCAGACTAAAAACTATAACGACAAAAAGTTGGCTAATATTGCTACCAATCTTAATCCTATGGAAAAAGCCCTTTACCTGGCCGGCGTCGAACTTCCTGAGAGATTAGATATTGAATCAAAGCAAGTCCTAAAGCAAGGTCAAGAAGAGATCCTAAATGAATACATAAATGATAGTCTTTACGAAGGAAAATTTGGATTATCTCCAAGAGATCTTAAACATACTATTTATAAACTCTCCTCTCTCCATAACAATGTAACTTTTGTAGAAGTTCTTGAACATCTTCAACAATTGATTCTTAAGAAAAGTGAATATGATTTTTTAAACATGGCACCTCAAGCAGATTACCATAATCCAGGTCGCTACATAGAGCTTATCAAAGAATATAATCTTAATATTTTTGATCGCGAACTTAGAAGTGCTTTGGGATTAGTTGATGACCGCTCGTACGAAGATTATATAAAGCGCTATGTAGAAAATATCAACGCCCTCATAAAAGGTGAGAAAATTAAAAACTCAACTACTGGAAAGTTTATTGAGCCCGATGATTATTTTATTAAGGAATTTGAAGTCGCTATTAATTTAAAAGAAGAAGCCAAAACCTATCGCTCACTTCTCATTTCCAAACTTGGGGCTTATTTCTTAGACAATCCAGGAAGGCCTATTGTTTACACCGATGTTTTTCCTGATTTAGTCGATCGCTTGCAAGAATCATTTAGAATAGAGCAGAAGAAGGTAATTATCTCCATTTCCAAAAACTTAATGTTCTTTGAGGCAGAGTTCTCTAAAAAAATTGAAACTAGCCACGGAACTCCGCTATCAGATGATAGTCGAAAACAAATTAGAGGTGTTTTGAAAAACCTTGAAACACGCTTTGGCTATACAGAAGGGGCAGCTATGTCACTTCTGAAATTTTTGATCAAAGAAAAATATTAAGTATAAGTATGAGCATCATAAGCAAAGCCTACCGAGCCGACATTTTCGAAGTCAAACATTTAGTTGATGAAGAACATGAAGGCTTAAGGCTAGACCAATTCTTAGGTCTCTACCTGGATTCATTTTCAAGAGAGACCATTAAAAAGAAAATCAAAGATAAAGAGATTTCTATCGTTGGGCGCCCCGGCACTCATAAACCTTCTAGTGTACTTCATCACAAAGATGAAGTGGTTATAAAATTTTTTAAATCAAAGTATGAAGATGAATATTGGCGTGGAGAAAAACTTGATCTAGAAACGGTGCCAGAAATCGTCTTTGAAGACAAAGATCTTCTCGTCATTTCAAAGCCAGCTTTTATGTCCACTCACCCCTCTGGAAGACATGTTTTTAATTGTGCGACTGTCTTTTTTGAAATGAAGTACGAACAAACAATTCACTCGCTTCATCGCATCGACCGTGAAACTTCTGGCATCCTAATGCTTGGAAAAAATCCTAAGATGGCCAATGACATGATGGTGCACTTTGAAAATGATGAAGTAAAAAAATGTTATCTTTTTATTGCTCGTAAAAATGAGCTTTTTTTAAACCAAAATGAATTTATCGCCAATGAGCGCATGGGCTCTCCCGACGAGGGACTCAAGCGAATCGTGGTAGAATCATACCCCGAAAAATCATTGGAAGGAAAACAGGCCCGAACTTTTTTTTATATTTTAGAGAATTTAAGTGAATACGTTATTGGTATTGCCTGCCCACAAACTGGAAGACAGCATCAAATAAGAGTTCATGCTCTGGCTCATGGAATCCCCCTCGTCGGAGATAAATTATACCTTGGCTCCTATGAAATGTTTCAACGTTTCAAGGATCAACTCGCAAGTGCTGAGGATTTTGATTCTATGGAGCTCCCCCGTCATGCTCTCCATGCCATTGCCCTAAAAATTCCTTATAAGGGGGTCGAAAAACTTTTTATGACCAAAATCCCTAATGATTTAAAGGTTTGGATCAAAGAGAGAACGAATTTATCAATTGAAGCTCTAGAAGAAAAAATAAGTAAGACCGTTGAAAATTACTATTCGACACAAGCTTAAAATCAAAACTAAATCTATAATTTATGCATACTTTTACTTTTTAGGCTCGGCATTGTCTAAGCCAATCTTTGCTCCAAACTTGCAACAAAAAGATGTAAAAAAGGCAAACAAAACACTAATTATCAATTTTAAAAAAAGTTAGTAACAGTCTTATACAAAGGGGAAAGATAGAGCGCCAGAAGCTACTCGCGCAGAATGGCTCAATAATGGGCATAATGCTCTTCATCGATTATTTACTGGCCAACTAGATGATTACTTGTATGAAAAAGTATCTGAATTTAAGTAGTCGTTTTTTGAAAATAATTTGCTACATGAACTAAACCTAGCATGATTGGCACCTCAACCAGGGGGCCAATCACTGCCGCAAAAGCCGCGCCATGATTAATTCCAAAAGTTGCAATTGCCACAGCTATGGCCAGCTCAAAATTATTTGATGCTGCTGTAAATGAAAGTGTCACTCTCACCTTATGATCAGCACCAAATTTTTTTGATAAAAAATATGAGCCAATAAACATAATTAAAAAATAGATTATGAGTGGAATGGCACCCCTAAATAGATAGCCACACTTTTTGCAATATCTAAATTAGAAAAGTGAACTTCAAAAATGCCAAAGCCTAAAAATTTCGGGATTATTGAAATGAAAATTAGTGAGTAAATAGGAAAAAGAATTATTTGAAAAATTGAGTTAAAGGCAACTAAGCCAGCACAGTACTCGTGATTTCCCTCTGCTAAATCATTCCAAATTAAAACCATGGCAATACATCGAGCTAGACCTATCAAAATAAGGCCTAGCATATAATCAGGGTATTGACGCAGAAATAAAAAAGCCAGAAGAAACATTAGAATTGGACCAATGATCCAATTTTGCATTAATGAAAGAAGCAATACTTTTTTATTCCCAAAAACTTTACCAATCTCTTGGTAATTAACTTTTGCCAATGGTGGATACATCATCAATATTAAGCCAATCGCTATTGGTATTGAAGTGCTCCCCATACTCATTTGATTAATCTTAACTCCAAAGCCTGGGCTAAAATGAGAAATGAGTAAGCCCAGCACCATAGCAATAAAAATCCATAGTGTGAGGTAATTATCCAAGAAAGAAAGTTTTTTCATCAGGCTTCCAAATATTTTTCCAAATTATTCACAAAATTTTTTATTTCATCTCTTACACGGCGATAATGCGAGAGAATCTCTTCCTCATTCGTCAGACCCAAGGCTAGCTTTGGGGGATCATCAAAGCCCACATGAATCACTCTAGCTGATCCAGGAAAGAGTGGGCAACTCTCAAAAGCATGCCCACAAACAGTGAATACAAAATCAAAATGGACTTCGCCTAAATCATCAAGAGTTTTAGAGTAATGTGTAGCTAAGTCTACATCACATTCCTTCATCACGTTTATCGCCCGCTTGTTCATGCCGTGCTTTTCTATTCCCGCTGAATAGAAATCAAACATTGACCCTTTTAATTTTTTGGCAAACCCTTCCGCCATTTGTGAACGACAAGAGTTTCCAGGACACAAAAAAAGAATTTTCTTTTTCATTAGCAACACTTTTTCCCTGATGCCGTTATTGGAGCGCAAATTGATTTTTTTTCATCAACAGATAGTTGTTTATGAACGTAAAAAATTTCCCATGAATTTCCATCTGGATCTTGAAGCCAAATTTTATCCTGGCGGGCAAAACAACAATCAGTATTAATTTCTGTTTTAGTGAGAACTCCCCTTTCTGTTAACAGATTTTCCCAAAGTGAAATAGATTCTGCAGAATCAACTTCTATTCCAAGGTGATTAACCCGACTAAGCTCTCTTTCCTTAGTTGAATGCATAGTGAAATTCAATGCTGGATTTTTCAAATCAAACTTAGCATAATCTTGAGAAGATTTTTGAGGCTTTACGCCAAAAACTTTTTCATAAAACTTAATTGACTCTTCTACATTTTTAACATTTATCGATAAGTGTGCTCTCATAATATTCTCCTTTAGCAACATGTTGTTTCAAAACAATCCATTACTTTTACTTTCTTCATCTCATCAACACTTTCATCACAAGCACATGAAAGCCTGGCTAGAGATTGCCTAACTTTTTTTAAATCATTTATTTTTTCATCAATTTCTAATATTTTTCTGGCAACTTTTTCTTTAACAAGCTCGCAAGTTACTCGTGGCTTTCTGTTAATCTCTAATAATTCTTTTATTTCTTTTAAACTAAATCCGAGCTCTTTTACTTTTTTTATAAATGTAATTTTGGAAATATATTCTTCATCATAATATCGATACCCATTAGCTTTTTTGATTGGCTCTTTTAGCAAGCCTTCTCGTTGATAAAAGCGAATGGTCTCTATGTTGACAGTTGTAAGTTCAGCTAATTTTCCAATTGTAATCTTTTCCATAGATTAATTATAAACCCTGTACCTAGGTACAGAGTCAAAGAAAAAAGATAGGCTTAAAGATTTTTTTTAAGATAGTTTAACACGCCGAAGGGACCAATATTTTCATCCCCAGTGAGTATCGTTGTCGGTTTATGCTCCAGTCGATTTATCACTGCTGATATATTGGAAACTCCAACTGAATTTTTAAATGACTTAAACATTGCCTGATCATTTAGAGAATCGCCAAAAAAGACGCATTCACTTTGATCTAGTTTTTGTTTTTTTAAAAAATGATCAACGGCAATATACTTTGAGACTTCTCCACACCAAAAATTTAAATGCACATTCGAAGTTGAAAAATTAATATTGTGATTGCGCAAAAAATCTTCGATATGGTGAAAGAGAATTCCATCCTGCAAATCATGCAGTTCTATTGCCCGATCCGTTTTGCGCCCGAAGCTATCTACAGATAATTTTATTTTAGGAAATTCTCTATGAAACTCTTGAAGAAAATGAGTCAATCGCTCAACTTCGCCAATTTCTACCATGCACTCTTCGGTGATAAATTTATCAGAGAGCGAAACAATGGCTCCGCCACCCTCAACAATGACATCTGTTAGGAAAGGAAAGTGAGTAAGTAGAAAATGCCCCCACGAAAGTGAGCGGCCAGTGACAATGACCAGTGGAATTTTTTTTAATTCTAACAATTTTAAGATATCAAAAAAAATGGGACTCAAACCTTCTTTAAAAGTGAGAGTCCCATCAAAATCAGAAAAAACAAATTTAAAATTATTCAATTGGGTAAGCTACTCCGAAGAAAACACCAGAGAAGCTATCTTTTAATCCAACAATTGCTTCAGCATTTGCTGTTAATTGCTTTTCAGGGCCAACGTCTGCAGGAATCACGCCCGAGATACCAATGTTTGCACTCAAAGTAGTATTGTAAGTGCTGCTGCTGCCATTTAAGCTAATTCCATAGGGAATTGAAATGTATGGGAAAGCTTCCTTGCCCCAAAAAGTAAAACCTTTTGAAAAAGTTGGAGCCAAACCTAAAATATTTCTTCGAGCATTAAACTCTTTAGAGTTTTCAATAAAAGCTTTTAATGATGTACGGGGTTGATTTTCATAGTCTGGAAAAATTTCGATATCATACCCAGCAAAGAGTCTAGCACTTCTCTCTCCACCAGAGATCCCAAGGCCTGCGTCGATAGTGCCTTTTTCATTAATTTTTTGAGTAAAACGAGCTTGCATACCAAGGCCACCACCAGTCGAAGTAATTCCAGTTAATTCAGCTGAAATTAATTTCGTTTCGACCTCTAGAGGAAAAGAAGAAATCCCTGTCCCATAGGCATGAGCTTTTGAAGTTAAGCCACCTATCGTCATGATAAGCACTGAAGCGATCGTTAAAACTTTAACTGTTTTCATTTTTACCTTCCAACTTTGCGTAATGTCGTTCTTTTTATTTAATAGCACAAATGACAAAGAGTCAAAATTTAACGCGTAAAATGTACAGGGTTAAAGCTAGTGGAACAAACTTTTAATTGACTAAGACGGCTTCTGACTTTATAAATTAGCCTATCAAAAATATGGTGGCTGTAGTTCAGTCGGTAGAGCACTAGATTGTGATTCTAGGTGTCGTGGGTTCGAGCCCCATCAGCCACCCCATTTACCGCACTACCCGTACTTTTTTTCCACCCGGCCACAAGCCGGGTTTTTTGTTTTGGCTGACCGCGAAGACCCCTTCTCGATTGCTCGACGAGAGACCTAGGATTTAAACGGAAATCCGTCAGTAAGCTC
>CANFNL010000033.1 GCA_947448205.1 Bacteriovoracaceae bacterium | reverse complement strand
GATGAAGTTACTGATGACTTTTCTAAAGAAGTAGTAGGCGATTTTGTTGAAACAGCTGAATCTAGTGAAACGGGTTCGCAATGGCGCTCTCTACATCTTATCGATACTGCAGGTATTAGAAGACAAAAAGCAGTTGAAGGTTTTATTGAACAGCAATCAGTCTATCGCTCCCTTCGATGTATAACTGAAAGTGATATCGTCATTTTTATGATCGATGCCACTGTGGGAATAAGCCATCAGGACAGAAGACTTTTAGATATTGCCCTAGAAAAAGGTAAATCAGTTATTGTTTGTTTAAATAAAATTGATCTTTTAAAAGAAAAATTACCAGATGAAAAAGCTAAAAAAGAATGGATAAAAGATTTAAGAGCAACGGTTCCATGGCTTCATTATTGTGATTTAATTCCCATTTCTGCCAAATATGGCCGCAATATTGGAAATCTTAAACAAATCATTAAAAAAACCATTCTCATTAGAACTCGAGGGATCGGAACAGGTGTTTTAAATCGCTATATCTATCAATTAGTCGAAACTCATCCTGTGGCCATTAAAAACTCGGGTGGGAAGAGATTTAAAGTGAAATATGCTTCAATGTTAAAATCAAATCCTCCGACATTTTTATTTTTTACTAACCTCTCCAAAGGGATTCCTGATAATTACCAAAATTATTTAAAGAATGGTCTGCGTAAAGAATTTGATTTGGATAATACGCCAATTCACTTAATCTTTAGAACTGGTGAGGATCTCTCTAAGAGATTGGGCAAACGAATGAAAGAAATTACTTAAAATAAATATTTTAAAGCTCCTTAGGGAGCTTTTTTTTATCAACTACCAATTAAAGACGTAGCTAACCATAGTACTGTAAGCATTTCCCCCCAAGTTTTCAAAGCCGTAACCGCCGGAGTGTAGGGGAGCATATTTTTGGCTATTTTTGTCTGGGAAATTTACAGTATGAACGAGAAATTCCAGTCCAACATAAGACTCTTTAAGTTCCACTGGAAATTCTAAACCAAATCCAAGTCCAAAGCCGAGACCTCCCCCCGAGTCTTTTGGAAGCTGTGACTGATCTTCATATTTATTGGTTTGGTACCAATACTCTAAGCGACCTACGAGATAGGGATTGGAATAAGTGATTGCCGTACCTAAATTTGCTGTATCAACATAATAGCGCCAACCTATAAAAACTCTAAGCATACTAACATCAACTAAGCCTGGGGCCGCATCAGTACCATCGGCATTTTTAGCGTTGGGAAAACCTCGAACAGGGCCGCTTAAAAACATTGAGTGTTTGGAGAATTCTAGCCCTAGGGCCAGGGCCGTTTGAAAATCCTTAAAAAAAGTAAAACTTAATCCAAAAGAAGGTGGAGCATTTTGATAGGCGATACCACGATTTCCGTCAAAGATAGTCAATCCTAATGAAGCATTAAAAGAAAAAAAACGTCCGTAACGATAGAAGCGTTCATCTTCGACTAATTTTGCATTTTCTACATCTTCGTTGAAGTCAGTAAATATATCACCTCCCACA
The DNA here is from genome assembly GCA_947448205.1 of Bacteriovoracaceae bacterium. Taxonomy (GTDB): domain Bacteria; phylum Bdellovibrionota; class Bacteriovoracia; order Bacteriovoracales; family Bacteriovoracaceae; genus Bacteriovorax. The sequence goes on along the minus strand of CANFNL010000033.1, from coordinate 19,863 downwards.
TTGAGGTCGTCATCATCAGCGGCAAAAATATCGTTAGCCGCTTCTTGGGAAAAAGAAACCTTAGGATTTGATAATCCTAATAACAGCGTGAAGATGAAGAATAAGAAAAATTTATATTTCATAGATAAAAATGAATCGCTGAAACAATGAAATTATTGCCGAGTGTTTGGAATACAAAATTTTTATTTTTGTAAGCTGAGGCTCCAAACTCAAAACTAAATCCTAAGGACTGTAAGCCTTGGAAGTGAAATTCACTGCCAAGGCTTACGTCTAATTGAAATCCTGAATAGCTAGTGCCATTTAATTTATTGGATAACAACGCTCCCATGGCGGCAAAATAAAAATTTAGTTGGGGTTCATCAAAAAGATTGCGGTAGGCTTTTAAGCCTACGCCAAATCCGCCATTGCTTTGAGCTGTTGATACACCAGCAAGACCTCCTAAAGCAAAAGATCTATTTTTTTGAATTTTAAAAGAGAGTGCTGGAAAATCATTTTTAAGTTCATTGCTCATTCCAAGTCCTAGGCGATTTGATTTATCATAGGCCAAGGCTTCTTTAGTGCTTAAAAGCGATAAAGCCATTAGAGCAATTACACTTAGAGATATTAGTCGCTTTTTCATAATAATTCCTTCTTTAGAAAATACCTTTGCTGATAGTGCAGCTTGTTAGTTAATTAAATCATTGTCATTTTTATGCTATCTCGTCTTTTTTTTCTTTTTTTATTGTAACGAAGCTCTCTATTTTTGACAACTTAACAAAGCCTTTTTAGAATGAGTTTATTTAATTCTTAACCTTTAAACCCGAGATCCACCATGTCCAACACCACGACTACCCCGAACAGAAACCTTAATCAGATCATTGAAGATGGAGATGTCGCTTCGGCCATCAGTAAAAATAAGTTTCAAATCATTGCTTTTTTAGTTGTCATAGTTATTGCTGTCATTGGTTATGGAGTGTATTCAGGGATAGCCGATAAATCTAGAAATGAATTCAATACAAAAATTTATAATTTTGAAGCAAATGATCTGAAAAATTTTACTGATAAATCAGATCCCAAGGTATTGGTTTTGGCCATTGAGAATATGTATAAAGCTGTGGGAAATTATCCAGGGCTAGTTCCAGTTATTATCAAAAGCAGTGATCTACTTATGAGTGGTCAACACTTAAATGAAGCATTGGAAGTTTTAACGATCGGACAAAATTTATCAAAAAATGAATATGCAGAATATTTCATTTTAACTCGCTTGGCAGTTGTCTATGAAGATTTAGGTCAGGATCAAAATGCTATTAATACGCTTGAAAAAATGAACGCTAAGTCGCTTAAAATTTTTGAAGGAAAAAACTATTTAGATTTAGGAAGACTGTATTTAAAACTAGGCAATAAAGACAAAGCGAAAGCAAGTTTTACTTATGTTGTAGAGAAAGCCAAAGATGAAGGTGAGTTTGTTAAATTAGCCAAGCTCTACCTTTCTAAAATGTAATCACAATTTTAATAGCGCAAAAGCTTAATGGTAAAAATTATAATGAAAAAAATCACTTGTTCTCTAATGCTTTCAACTTTATTGGCTTTAAGTTTATCTTCTTGCTCGCATATTAATCTTTCAAAGCCTAAGAATGAAGAGATGAATAAGATTTTTAATCCTTCTTGGATTAAAAATCTTGATCCTGCATATGATTCTGGCAATCTTCCTATCGCCCTTCAATCTCCCCTGATCCACGAAGGAATGGTTTATGTTGGGCATAATTCTGGATCAATGAAAGCCTATGAATTAGAAAACGGAAAAGAAGTTTGGAGTGAATTTGATGATTCGACTTATCATGCTGCTCCTATAGCCTTTAAGGATCAAATTATTTATGGAACAGTTCAAGGCAGAGTGATATCTCGCCATTATACGACTGGTAAAATTAAATACAGCGTTGATCTTGGAGCATCGGTTGAAACTAAAGGGGTAGTCTACCAAGGGAGAATTTTCTTTCAACTCAGAAATCATCAAGTTTTTTGCTTGGATGCTGAAACTGGAAAAATTCTTTGGGGTTATAAGAGATCAGTTTCTTATTTAACAACTTTGCAAAGAGCCTCTACACCCGTGATCTATAAAGATCGTGTTCTGGTAGGACTTGCCGATGGGACTATGGTTGCTTTGTCTATCGATGAAGGCGTAATGCTTTTTGAAACGAAACTTTCAACTGCTTCAAAGTTTGTCGATGTAGATAATTCGGTCATCGTCTTGAACGATAAAGTATACATAGGCCCAGTCGGAAGTCCAGTTTCTATTCTCGATCCAAATTCCGGAAAAATTTTAAAAAAATCTGACTTTATCGCTTCTAGAGCTCCCTATGTAGATCCAAGTTTAAATGGGGAACAATTGCTTTTTGGCACGCCTACGGGAGAGTTGATTGTCGCGGATAAGAATCTACAAGTTTTACACAAGATTAAAATTTCAGAAGGTGTAATTACTTCAATAGTGCCATTTAAAAAAGGTCTAGCTGTTTCAACAACAGCAGGAGAGATCCTTTTTATAGATTCCAAAACTCTAGCAATATCTGAAAAATTTGTTCTCGGCCACTCTTACTCAGCTGTCTTTGGTGATATGGAAAGTAAGGAGAGCTACTTGTCAGTTCTTTCCTCTCGCAATCGACTCTTTACCTTTCACTAATCTTTATTAGTGTGAACTTTTGATATAATCGAAATACTGCTTGGCCCAGGTTACATTTAACCGGGCCATCACTTCATTGGCATACGGGGTTTTTTCTTCTTTTCCCAACATTTCTGTTGTTGCAATTGATCTTCCTGATTTATCTAGTTTCGTCTTTTGATTCAGAGAGCTCATCAGCGCTAGATTTGAAAACAAAGTTGTTTTTAGAAGTGTATTCATGTTTTTACTTTCAGCAGTAAAATCATTACTTTTAATGTGGGTGATTAAATTTTCGTAAATATAATAGTTGTCACTAGAGCCATATTCGCAAAGTTCTCTAATTTCAGAATAAGTTTTGACTAAGTGAATATCGAGAGCTTTATGAACTAATTCATTGATTGCAAATTCATTCATAGCTGAATTTTGATTTTTTAATATATCAATCACTCGTGGCGTATTTTCCTCTTTTGAGAGTGGAAGTGAGAGTTCGGGGTAACTGGCTACATATTTTTCATCGTTAAGTTTAGAGTAATCATAACTAAATTGATTATTCAAATAAGGACTTATTTGTTCATTATCAATGCCATTGTTATGTCTGAGTAGGCTTGTGTGAAAATTTGGACAAATACTTATCGTTGGTCCTGAGAATTCATGAGTATATTTTTTTAGGTACTCAAATTGAGAATACAGGGTTAGAAAGTAGAGTTTTTTGTTGGTCGGATTTGATTCGGATAGGCCTTCGTTAACACTGGGAGCCTCAGGACTAGAGGCCGGTGCCCGATAAAGTTGATTTGTACCCGATTTTTGATCTACCTTAAAATTGAAATTACTTATTTTAATTTCGGGAACTTGATTTCTATTTAAATTTTTTGGAGTGTATCTTGCCATTTTTTCCTGAATATTTTCTGGACCTGCACAAGATGTTAGCAGGCTTGTTAGTGTACTAGTTGTAAACACTAATAAACTTAAATTTTTAGCATTCATTGACATTTTCATAAATCAATCTCCATGGACACACTTAAAGTGTGCTTTGAGGATTTATCGGTGAGTTTTAATTAAAGGATTAGCAAACTTGAAATTGAAAGCAAAATTAACTGATGCATGACCTGGCAAAAAAAGTGGAGTTTTTTTACCAGGTATATAAGTTGTGGATTTAAAAAATTACCAGTTTAGAACATAAGCAAAAACTAGTGGCGCTACAATTGTGGCATCGGATTCGATAATAAATTTCGGAGTATTTATATCTAGTTTTCCCCAAGTGATTTTTTCATTGGGAACTGCACCCGAGTAAGAACCATAGCTAGTTGTGGAGTCTGAGATTTGACAGAAATAGCCCCATAGTGGTGTTTTTCTTTCAAGATCCTGCTCAAGCATAGGTACGACACAAATTGGGAAATCGCCTGCGATACCACCACCAATTTGAAAAAATCCAATTGATGTATTGGACGAAATTTCTGTATACCAATCGGCCAGTCTCATCATGGTTTGAATTCCTGAGTTCATTGTATGAACATTTTTTATTCTCCCATCCATGCATGCAGCAGTGTACATATTTCCATTCGTTGAATCTTCCCAGCCTGGAGTAAAAATGGGAAGATTTTTTTCCATAGCTGCGATCATCCATGAATCTTTTGGATCGATTTGGTATTCACTCTCAAGAGCACCAGAGCGAAGCACTTCCCAAAAATAATAGTGCGGCGGATGGCTTTCGCTAAGCTGATCGGCTTTACTCCATTCCTTGTTGATCAGAGATTCTATTTTTCTCATGGCCTCATCTTCAGGGATACAAGTATCAGTGACACGGTTTAAGCCTTTTTCTAAAAGTTTCATTTCATCTTCTGGAGTCAGATCTCTCCAATTTGGAATTCTGTGATAGTGATTGTGAGCAACTAGATTATAGATGTCCTCTTCTAAGTTGGCTCCAGTACAACAAATAGCATGAACTTTATTTTGGCGAATCATTTCAGCCAGGGATTTACCTAATTCAGCTGTAGACATAGCTCCCGCAAGAGTCACAAACATTTTTCCGCCACTAGCAAGATGGTTTTCCCATCCTTTTGCCGCATCGACAAGTGAAGCAGAGTTAAAATGCTTATAATGAGTCAGCATAAATTCTGTAATTGGTCCGCGTTTCATATTTACCTCTTGTTAGGTTTATTAATTTTTTAAATAGGTATAAGACTTCAAGCATTCTTCGTAAAAATCTACTAACCGCACACCTTCTCTTGGATTAATTTTTCCTGAAGCAATTTGGCGATCGATATTTTTTTTCATAGTATAGGCCATCGCCTCTGGATTGTATTGCATAGCTGCTAATACGTTCTCAGCAGAAGAGCCCTTAATGACTTCTTCAATGTAGAAATCGGTTGGATCTTCATCGTCACAAAAGACATGCACTTCATTTAAGCGTCCAAACATGTTGTGTAAATCACCCATTACATCCTGATAAGCACCAGTTAAAAAGAGGCCAATGTAATATTCTTCATTTTGAGCCAAGTCATGAAGTGGGAGAAGGTTTTTTGTTTCGTTGATATCAATAAATTTATTGATTTTTCCATCGGAATCACAAGTTATATCAACAAGAGTTCCATTTACTTGGGGTTTTATATTTAATTTAGTGATTGGTACGATTGGAAGCAGTTGTCCAATCGCCCAGAGATCTGGTGCTGATTGAAAAATAGAAAAATTACAAAGGTATTGAGGAGCGATTCCTTGATCTATGTCGTAAAGATTGTCAGGAATAAATTCCATTTCAGGCAAGAGCGAGGAGATTTTTTTTGTAATTTTCCAAAACAAAGTTTCAAGACTAGCGCGCTCCTCAAGTTTTAAAATCCCTAGGCGGAAAGCATTTAAGCACTCTCTTTTATTATCGAGAGCATCGTTATAAATTTCTTGAGCATTTTCACTGTTAACATTTTCAAGTAACTCTCTCATGTTTGCAACTAAGCTATGTTCTCCAGGAATAATAGTAGTGTCATAATCTGTAAAAGAGGTTTCAATTTTATCAATGACATTTGTGATAACACAAGAATGACTTGCAGTAATAGCTCTACCAGATTCGGAAACTATATTTGGGTGGCCCACTGATTCAGCATCACAGATTTCTTTTAGAATATAAACAACATCAGAAGCGTAGTCGTTTAATTTATAATTCATCGAAGAATCATTGGTTGATTGAGAGCCATCGTAGTCAACTCCTAAACCACCACCAACATCAAAATACTCTAGTGGGGCACCAAGCTTAGAGAGTTTTGCAAATATTCTTCCACCTTCTCTGATGACTTCTTTGACTGTTCTAATGTCTGTGACTTGAGAGCCGATATGAAAGTGAAATAATTTTAATGAATTTATTGATCCTTCATCTTTCAAGATTTGTACGGCAGTTAACATTTCAGCAATAGTTAAACCAAATTTTGCTTTTTCTCCGCCAGAGTCAGACCATTTACCAGATCCTTTAATGGCCATTTTGGCACGAAGGCCTATCATTGGTTCAACATTCATTTCACGTGAGAGTTTTAAAAGTTTATGTAGCTCCGAAAATTTTTCGATAACAACAATAACTTTTCTGCCCAGTTTATTTCCTAGAAGCGCCAGGCGAAGGTAGTCTTCATCTTTATAGCCGTTAAGAATCGTTAATGCATTTAGGTTATCATTGAAGGCAAGAACTGAGAGAAGCTCAGGCTTGGATCCCGCCTCTAATCCAAAATCATAGTGAGCACCAGCATCGACGATTTCTTCAACGACTTCCCTCATTTGATTAACTTTGATAGGATAAACACCAGTGTAAGCACCTTGGTAATTGGCTTCTCGGATAACTTCTCTAAAAGTTTCGTTGATCACTTTTACTTGCGAGCGCAAAATATCGTGGAAGCGAACAACCATGGGGAAAGGAATATTTTGAGCCTTCATTTCTTCTAGTACTTCAGCAATATCTATGCGTGGACCATTTTCATCTTGATTAGGTAAGACACAAAGATGGCCTTGATCGTTAATATCAAAATACCCACCACCCCAACGACTTATATGGTAAGTTTCGTCTGCTTCTTCTTTAGTCCAAGGTATATTTTCGCTATTTTTTTCCATTAAAAGTTCCTCGCAAGACAGGGTATTTTTTAAGGCCAAAATGTAACGTATTTCGTGCGGCTTAACAAATTAAAATGATAAAAAATTGAGGCTTGCGACAACGGGATAATGATCGGATGGAAGGGCATAGCGCTGGTAGGATTCTTGAGGATAAGTAAGGGCCACACCGTGACCGTCTCGGAAAAGATAAATACCTGATTCTTCTTTTTTCACAAGAGAATGAAGTTCACGTGGAAGAAAAATATAGTCTAATTGACTTGCTTCCCTGTTATTTTCTTTGCCAAAGTAAAAATACGTCAGTCTTTGCTCATGAGGTTCATTTATAACCTCTAGGACATCTTCTAAGTCTGTTAGATTGTAGAGATCATCAAATTCTGGTTCTTGGCGGCCTTTTTGGGCAACTCCATTCATATCACCAGCAATGACAACTGGGACCTTGTGATTGAATTCGGCCCTTAATCGGTTGTAAGTCTTTACGAGTGCTTTAAGTTCAGCTTTTCTTCTTTGCGAGCCATTCCAATCTATTCCTTCTCGATCCCATTTAGATTTAAGGTGTACCAGCAATAAAATTATTTCAACTTTACCGTTATTCATTACTCGTAATTCTGATATATCTCTAGAAAATTTATGGTGAGGAATTTTCTCTTCATGATTGGTAATTTTCTTATTTCCTTCAATTTCAAAAGGATAATTGAAGTCGATTGAAGTATGGGCATGACTTTTATGTTCGTAGACAAAAGGGAGCGATTTTTTAATGAGGTAGCCCATTTCAATTCCCCGATTGGAATTACCTTTTAGCAGAAGGGGAGAATACTGAGAATTTAGAAATTTTGAATTCAACAGATCTAGACTCTCAAAGCCACCGACTTCACAAAGCATAGTTATATCGGCATCGATTTCACTAATTGTTCTTGCAATCCATTCTATCTTGTCTTGTGGCTTTTTAAAACTATCGCCAGTTGTGGCATTCATCAGGAAAAAATTTTCGACGTTAAAAAGACATAATTTCAATTACAACTCCATCCAAGCAATACAGTTCTATAGCTTTTTAAAGTAGTATCCCAAATGTCTTTACAAAATTGACCTTGATAAAAATTTGCCCCAGGTGCTTCACGCATAAAAAGTGTGGTTAAGTCTTTAGAACAGACTGCTTCTTTAGGAAGTTCAGGGCTTTTTATCGCCTTAGTAACTCTTAGGCGACCATCGCGATCAATGAGCAGTCCATAAAAATAACCCTCTTCTTCACGTAAATAATAGAGGCTTCCATCTTTTATAAATAGTGGAGCATCCCCTCGGGGAACTATCATGGAGTAGGCTTGGTTTTTATTATCAAACATTACGGCCCTGGAGAAAAAAAGATTGCGAAATTCGGATAATTCTTTTTTTGCTAAATTTTTTCGAAAAAATTCAGAGATATAGAATTTGTTAAGTGTACCCTGATGTTGTTTACATGGGGAATCCCACATTAAAATATTTGGCTGCAAACTCGCATCTTCTTGCGCCCAACTTGAAATCGGAAGTCCATACTCTGATTGTACAAATTCATTGATCGTTTGTTCACTGATGGAATTCTTAGTGAATTTTTTTAGTTCCTCTAGCCATTTTTTGCGATTGGCACCAGTCTCTTTTTTGCAAAAAGAATTCTCCGGACAACCTTCGAAATCAATTTTGGAGTATTCAAGGGCATTAAGGTTTGGCCCTAAAATTAAGAGTGTCATTGATAAAATGAGAGAAGCTCTAAAACTCATGAAATAGCCCTAAAGTTGATTCTTTAATTTAACCTTATTTTCGATAGAAATTCTAAATTTATTTTTACCATGTAGCCAATCTACTTCTGATTTCCAGGCTTTTAACTTGGTGTAGAGACCCAAAGTTGAGCGATCTAGCAATAAAAATTCTCGACGAGGTGAGGCGCGACCTTTTAATTCAATTTTATCGATTAGGTCTTTAAATAATTCAAACGGGCTTATGGCAACTACAGGAAATTGTCCTGGTTGAAGATAAGGTAAGTAAATTTTCTGAATCAAGATAAAATGCTGGTGCATGACTTCTTGAGATTCATCAGCTTTAAAAATTTCTAGTTTTTTACTTATTTCTTTATAAGCCTCAAAGGTATCTTCTTCAAGCGCCATCATAAGTGAACAATAATCTTGTATAAATTCTAAATCAAAAGCTCTGGTAGATCCGAAATCCAACATAATAATTTGATCTCTTTTAAACAAATAATTACCATTTTGAGGATCAGTATGAAGTCTTCGTAAGTTCCATAAGGAGTGCAAAAAGGAATTATAAAGATTTTGACCTAAGAAATTTTTTTCTTCTTGAGTGTAATTCAAACTTTCTTCAAATGAATCTCCTTCGACATATTCCATGGTTAATACCATCGAACTTGAGAGCTCAGGGTAAACTTTTGGGATATATATCATGGGGAAAGCGAGCTCGTATTCTTTTCTAAAAAATTCCATTTCACTAAATTCGTGAGAATAGTCGCATTCTTCAGTTAGTGAGGTTTTAAGCTCTAAAATGAGTGAATCTAAATTGGGTTTTTTCGGAAAAAGTACATGGAGTATTTTATCTATTTTATCTAGATTCTGAAAATCGTGTTTAATTGCCTGGACAATTTTAGGGTATTGAATTTTTACAGCGACTACTTCGCCAGTTTTGAGTGTTGCTTTATGAACTTGCCCAATAGAGGCTGATGCTAGTGGTTCATTTTCAAAGTTTAAAAAGAGTTCATGTGAGTATTGATTAAAATTTTGAAACAAAACTTTTTCAACTTCACTCAAAGGCATTGGAGGAGAATTTTTTTGAAGATCTCTAAAAAGTTCACTGATTTCTTTGGGCAAAAAAAGATCTTCGGTGATGGAGATCATTTGACCTAGTTTCATCATGGCGCCTTTCATTTCACCCATTGTTTGGATAATTTCTTTTGAAGCTTTTATTTTTTGGCTTAGATCCTTGATGTCATTAATTTCTTTTTGATGTTTTGAAATTAAGTCTTGGGTTTTTGTTTTTGCCGCATCAATAGCGAGTGTAGCTCCGGCTTTTGTTAAACCTTTGCTAAGTGTTATTAAACGCGATAATTTAGAAGTTTTAAGTTCACTCATTTTGATTTATGTCTTTTTATTCTTTTTTTATATTTTTTTTCTTCATCTCTTCAATTCGTTGTTTGCCCTCTTGAAATCTTCTAAGTTCTTCATCAGATTCAGGAATAACTGGTCTTACTTTAATTGGTCTTCCAATATCATCTAAGGCCACAAAGGCAAGGTATGCGGTAGTGGTGTGTCTCGAAATACCAGTAAAAGGATTTTCAGCAATCACTTTAACACCAACAAGCATTGAGCTTTTTCCTACAAAATTTAGGCTTGCTTTTATTAAGACATGATCGCCGATTCTGATTGGAGCTTTAAAGCTAATATCGTCGACGTGAACTGTAACAACTGGACGATTAGAGTGTCTTTCAGCAACCATGGCCGCTGCCATATCAATCCAAGACATGACGACTCCTCCAAAAATTGAATTTTGAGGATTAGTATGATTGGGCATGACGAGATAGCGCATTTCGACAGCACTTTCGCTAGCTTTTTTAGCTTCATTTTGATTATTCATTAGGGCCTCGTTAAGAATTTACTTAAATAAATGATAAATCTTTTTTATCAAAAGTGATAGCACCAAGGCGAAAAACAAAACTACGGCCAAGGTTGCTCCAGAAGGCAGACCGAAGGTATTGGCAAGGATTATTCCAATGAAAGCAAAGACGGTGGAGAAGAGTACACTTAAAACAAAGGTTTGCTTAACACTTTTTGCAAATTTAAGAGCAAAAAAACCAGGAACTAAAAGGAGTGTTTCAATCAGAATAGTTCCAGCGAGTTTTATGCTGGTTACGATAAGAAGTGCCAGTAAAATAAAAAACAAATAATGAAAAAGGTGTGCTTTAATTCCCGAAGTGATTGCACCTTCTTCATCGTAAGTGAGAAAAATCCATTTTTTAAAAGGTATGATGATAAGCGGAGCTGAAATGGCCAATAGGATTGCCGAGAGAATGAGATCTTCTTTTGTTAGCAATAAAATATTCCCAAATAAAAAACTAAGTAAGTCGGTTTTATTTTTAGCAAACAATGAATGAATGATTATTCCTAACGCCATAGTAGAAGTATAAAATATTCCAATGAGAGAGTCTGATGGAAGTTTTTGACGATAGGTTGAAAAGGCTAAAAATAAGGTGCAAATGATAGTGATAAAAAGGGTCATTGAAAATATAGAGAAGGAATTCTCACTAGAAAATAAACTTAAAGCAATGGCCAAACCTAAAAGTGTAGAATGCGATATTGCTGATCCCATGAAAGCATTTTTTCTTGCTATTAATAATGGTGAAATCAGACCGCAAGTAATTGAGAGAAGTAAAGTACCGATTAAGGCAAAAAAAAGAAAATCGTAGTGGAAAAAATCTTGAATAGATTGAATGACTATCATTTCTTTACTCCGCGAAGAAGAGAGTGCGGGTCTTTTCCTAAACTTTGATGGTGATCATGATCACAAAACAAATGAGGATCAGTACTGGTTGAATCGTGATTATTCTGCAAGTCATTTTCATGAATAAGTAGATGCTCAAATTCACAGTGGTAGATATCTTCTAATATATTTTTGGTCAATAAATCAGTTTTGTTATGCCAATGAGAAGTTTTATTAAGGCATAATATTTTTTTACAATTCCTAATAATTTGATTAATATTGTGATCGACAATAATCACTGAAGTTTTATCGCGAGATTTAATTTTTTCAATGATGGCGAGTAATTGATCTTGGCCATTGCTGTCGAGACCCTTTGTCGGCTCATCCAAAAGAAGCAGTTTAGGCTTATTAACGAGGGCCCTCGCGATAAGTACGCGTTGTTTTTCCCCCCCCGAAAGCTTTGAGATAAGGCAGTCTTTCTTATGAAGAATGCCAACTAAATTTAAGAGTTCATCGATATCATTTGCACTAACATCGCTATAAAGCGCTCGGGCAAAATTCATGTACTCTAAAACCTTTACGGGTAAAATCCCATTTAGTTCACTATGTTGAGGCACGTAAGAGAATTTACTGTAGGGAAATTTCTTAAGATTTTTTAAATCACAGTCTTGAAAATAGATTTCGCCAGAATAATTGGTGAGCAAACCTGCAATGATTTTCATCAATGTCGATTTTCCGCCACCGTTTGGACCTAACACTCCAAGGATTTCACCTTCACTAAGAGAGAAAGAAATGTTTAAAATAGTGGGAGTTTGCTCACCTCCATAATTAAAACTTAAATTTTCGGCCCTTAAAATTTGGTTACTCTTATTCATTGCTTTTTCCCAGCGATAAGCGAGAGTTGATCGGCTAAGTTTTGCAAAGTAGAGAAGGCGATTTGCTCTGATGAGGTCGCAGTATCAATCCTGATTTTTATATCAGTGGATCTTATTTTATTTAAAATATTAGATGGTACATGAATTCCGGTTTCCTCTATCCATATCACTTGTTTTGACTTGAGAGCATCATACATTTTTTTTATGGCCAAAGTGCTTGCTTCCTCGTGATGGCCTGAGCCTTTTATGGCAATAATTGATCGGATATTTTTTTTGGGGTCTAGGGATATCAGTAAAGGCAAAAGGGCATTATGAGTTAAAATGATAGGCAGATCAAGTTCACTCAAGACCTTAGTGAGATTTGCTTCAAGGGTGATTGCTTGTGTGGCACAATTATTTTTAGCTATTATGTTATATCCTAGCTTTTTAAATTCATTTTCTATTTTAATTTTAAAGGAACAATAGATTTTAGGGTATAACCAAAAATGAGATAATTCTTCAGTGCTGGCTCTAGGATAAAAATTGAGATCATTCTTATCAAAAATAACCGTAAGTGTGCTGAGTTCACTATTTTTAGAACGCTGAAAATTTATTTTTTTAATCCAAGGGTTCAGCTCATTGGGTCCGTTAAGCAAATATTTAGAAGAAATGAGGCTTTTAATTTCCAAAGTACTTGGCTCATACTCGTGTGGGTCGCCGGTAATATTAACTAGGCTATTTGTCTTTAGGCCCTGTAGTTCATTTTCCAAGATAATCAATTTTGCAAGTTTGCATAATTCAATGTGAGAGCAGTTAATTATTTGTTCAAAAGCCTGCACACTATTCATTGGGAATACACAAAGGATAATTAAGTTTTGAATGATCGATCTGATTTTCATAATAAACTTAACTTTACACAAAAGACTTGAGTAAGAAAATGGATTACTTGCAATAGTAGTGGTGATTCCAGCGATATCCACTATCAAACTGTATTTTTCCATTATTTGGATCGCTTGAATCCGAGTCTAATATGGTATCTACAATGCTCATCGGAAATAAACTTTCAAGTTTTGATGAATTGCTTTGCTGAGGTGTGTAAGAGCCAGCGTAAGGCTCCGGGGGGAAGTTCCCAAAAGCTCCACCAAAATCGACTTTTCCATTAGCACAATAACTGGCTCCAAGGTCTAATAATTTCTTAAAGGTGCTAGCTCTCAATTTCGGCTCACCTGTAAATTTATTAAAGTCTATGACATCCGGATCAGTATCTTGGGCGATTAAAGTTCCATTTTTTATTCCTTCATTCGAGACAAATTTATTAAAGTAAACATTCAAATCCGTCCCTCTAGGCAATTTACAAGTAAAAGTTTTATTATTGTTTGTACTTGTTCCAAATCCTGAACAACATCTGGCCGTACTTGCTGTCGACTGACCAAGCGGGGTACAACAAGTAAAATCTTTAGATGAAAAAATAGCTTGATGATCGAGCTTATCTTGATAAGAGTATTTATTAGCATAGTTTCCATAGCCAGCACTTTGTTCAGCTACATTCGGGGAGCCATCTTCGTTATAGCTAGAGATGGGATTAAAGCTTGTGTAGGAATTGGTGGCAGCTTCAAAGGCACCTCTAGTTGCATAAGTCGATTTAAAAATTCCTGGCACTAGTTTGTCTTGATTATTGTTACAATACAGTGGCTCGTAAGTGATTTGTGGAATACCTATAAGTTCGAGTCGCCCTAATTTTGTTAAGTAATAAAGGCTATTGCCAGGCTCGGCAACTTTGATTCCTTTATAATTTTCTAATGGGATAAAATCAATGGCAATTCCGGCGTACTTCCAATTTCCAGTATTATCGGCCCGCACATTCATCACTGGACGATTTCCAGTTTTAGCATCTTTATAAATACACCAAGTATTACCATGAGTAATATGATCGATTGGAAATCCACCTACGGCATAAACAACTCCTTGGCATTCATCTGCAGGAGCATGATTGTCTGTGATATCTACTACTAAATTATTTAATGGTGGATCGCTATGATAGACGATATAAACCTTTTTAATAAAAGTAGTATCGAATTCTCCTCCATCATAGCCGATATAAGCTGGCAGATACATTTCCACCCCGTAGTCTATCGTTCTGTCACTAAAAAATGGATAGGACTTACCCGTCTTATTGTTTATATCCAGAGAATAAGGAGCAAATGAATAAGGAATTGGTGGGTATGGAGTATCACTGGTTAAATGATAATACCAAGGCGTATTTCCATCGATTGGGTCAGTCGCGGGAGTTGTGTCTAAACGCGAGAGGCCAGCAGCAGGAATGGCAAGCTCGCTGTCGTAGTTTGCGTTGAGATTTGGAAAATATTGCAAGGGTGAAAGGATAGTAAAATTATTTGTTTTTTGAAAGGGGATTTGGATGCATCCTCCAATATCAGGTGATTTACAAAGTTCTGCATATTCTTTTTGATAACTTGCTAGCGGCACCATTGGATCGGTGAAGCTTGAATTAGCAAGTGGGCTTCTAAAATTTAGACAGCTAAAATTACTTGGATCTAAACTCAGTCGATTTTTAACATTCCAATTATGTGATCCATCGGCAAACTTTCTAACCCAGCCACCACCACAGCAAGTAAGTGATCCTGTTTCATTAATGACTTGCCATTGGTTGGCCTCTGGTTCGGTTGTTGGCGCCACTTTGGGAATCGCTGAAAGATTGGCCAGGGCAAATTTGGATACACTATATCGAGAGTAGCGATTAGCCGCTGTTGGATCTAAGTAAGAAAACTGTGCTGTTTTTAAATTTAAGTTTGTTCCGGTATTTTCTGGAACAATGCTCGAAGAGGAGCTTTGAGTAAACATGGTAAAATCTTTTCCCACTTCTCGACAGCATCTATTTTCTGAGAGTTTATAGTCAAAGTAGCCAGTAGTTCCTAATGTTGGTGTAGGAGATCCTTGGCCGCAAATGAGAGACTCTCTCCAGTATTGCTGTTCCGCATCTGTGCCGCCAAAAGAATTTACACTCAATGCTCCAGCAGCGTCTTCGTGCATTTTATTTGGACCACAATCTAAGTCAGTATGGCAGACGGATCCAGCTCTTCTTAAACAGGCATCTTTAGCAAAAATAGGCTGAACTATGTTTTGTAAATTTAAAAGAGTTGCTCCTTCAATTCCAGCAAAGGCATTATAGGTGGTTCCCGATTTAACGTATTTTGATTCCCCACCGCAGGTGTTTTGAGTCTGCTTCAATAGACTGGAAGTGTTATCAGTTGAAGCAATATAATTTAAAGTATCATCAAAGGCCGGGCAAGTGATCATTCGATTTACTCCAATAGAAGATGAATCACATGAGCCAATTTGAGAAATATAATCAGTTCTTTTACTTATATCTTGGTTTTTATGAGCGCTAACATCATCAGCAATCAGTTGTCTGCCCGGTCGGCAGAGTCCCATGTCATCACTATCGTTTGTGGAAAATTGTAATGCACTTGAGGCGTTGTGTTTGATGGCCGCTATAATTTCGCTTGTGAGGGATTTGTTGGCGT
This sequence comes from Bacteriovoracaceae bacterium, assembly GCA_947448205.1. Lineage (GTDB taxonomy): Bacteria > Bdellovibrionota > Bacteriovoracia > Bacteriovoracales > Bacteriovoracaceae > Bacteriovorax. The sequence goes on along the minus strand of CANFNL010000033.1, from coordinate 4,297 downwards.
TAACATAATTAAGTGGTCTTCCTAAAACATTCGCCTCCATCCCAAAGAGTATATCCCCCATATCATTTGGAGATCTCACTAATTCATCATTAAATGTTGCTTTACCCAGTTCTGCACAATAAAAGTTTGGTGCACAAGCAAGATTCTTTTTTAAGGCATCATTAATTGTGCTTACATTATAATCTCGCTTACAAGGTGCACCCATACCGCGATAGACACATCTTTTATTATTACTTTTACTGATTGTATTTGATAGAATTTCAAAAAGTGGGGACGACTTTTCTTGATTAACCATCTCTTTGGCATCGCTGTCAAAAACAGGCCAGGTTGTCGCGTTTAACGAAACATCTGCACAAACGTACTCCCATCCAAGCTGAGAGACACAATCAGCATCTACAGAGCATTGATGAAATTTTTGGCAAGTTGCTCCAAGATTTTGTTTAGGATCAGTCATTGAAATATCTGGATCGAAATCGTAGTCAGCAGCAGTGTTGGATGAAGAATCAGGAATGATGTTAACGATAGTATCAGTTTTATCAGCTAGGTCTAAAAAGGAAGCGTTAATGGCAAGAAAAAGTTTAGTGCTTGTCGCTGTGGCCCTTCTGCCAGAGCCGATAGCAAACCAGGTGACTCCATCAAAAGAAGCTATCAGTGCTCCAAGATTAAATCCATACCAATCTCTTTGATAGCCATTTATATACATGGCCGCTTGAGTTTTAAGTCTGTTTTGTCTTTGTGTTTGTAGATCTGTATTTTTTTGATGAGAAAAAGGCAGCATGGTCACAGGGACATAACAGGCTCGTCCAAATTTAGAATCTTCATAATTTCCCAGAGTCGTATTTAATGCATATGTATCTCTCGACGTTGTATAACCAGAGGCTTGAAGTCCCAAACCTCTTTGAGAGTTTGGATGAGCGCTAAAGGTTTGAAACCAACTGTCTTTTGCACATTGAGTACAGGGAGTGAAATAACCGCTGGTTGCCGATAAAATATAAGTTTTCCCAAACTCTACTGATACCATTTTTGCTGGTAGCGTATGGCTTAGATCGATGGTCATCCTTCCCAAAATAGAATTAATATTAAAAGAGTCATTGAAGGGATCAATTTTATTAAATTCATCAGCATAAGAAAAATCTAGTCCTTCTTGAAGCACTCCAGGAGACTTTACTTTCATGCCCGAAATATCATCATAATTTATATTAGCGTTTGAATAAAATCGATGGGGAGCACTCTTATTTGAAACACTCACATTTAAATTAGTAATTGGCCCTAGTGGATTAGTGGGCACTGGAGTGTAGCAGTTGAAATCAGTGATCGTCGAACTACTTTGTGGAACTCCAGGTTTATAGACGGGGACTATTCCCCAATCAGGACATTTAGTGGCCATTTGATCATCACTGGCGCTACAGCCACAAGCAATGGCCAAGGCTTTTTTTATTGCTAAGTAAGCTGGCTCTTTAGTTAATGTCTGATAGTAACAGCGGTCATAGCCATTATCAGCGGCAACATCACTGATACAATTATAATAATTTGAATATTGAGTCACTCGAGCTTGAGCCTCACTAACTGGGGTAGTTGTAGTAGAACTGCTCCCAGGTGGAGTATGCGTGATATTTGAGCAAATAAAATAGATGTTGGGATAATTAATAAAACTTAAGGGATTTTTCGCCATATCTTGCTGGGCCTGATTGTAAGACTGAAGATCTGATTTCGCGTTTGGTTTTTCGCTCGCATCCTTCACACATTGACCAGAAATACAGCAATCAAACCCCTTTGCCCCACAAGAACTATTCGTGCAAATGCTCGATGGATCAGTGGAATTGGAACTCAAATCAACTTTTATTAAAGCAGAAGTTAGATCCAACAGAGTTGAATTAATTTTTACTAGGCTGGAGGTCTTTGCTTCATAAAGGCTTAAATTGGTTGTCGTGATTTGCCCGTTATTAGATGATGAAATTTCTGGCAGTGAAAAAGAGGCCAATGAGGCGATGGTTAAATCAATCGTGCTAAATTGACAAGCCGTTTTATTATCTGCTGCGCTTGGAATATCAATGCGAAGAAGTCTTTCAACAGCTTTGGTAGAAGTTGTCACAAAGAGTGGAATGGCGCGGACTCTTAATTGCTTATAAGCAGTTGTTGAAAAATTACCAATCAGACAAAACTGTTTACGGTAGTTTTCAATCCCCATTGAATCTTTTGAATTTAAAAAATTATGAATATCTTTTCCACGAAGATAAAGAATATCTTGGCTAGATTTATTTATGGTGACGGTCCCCGGAACTTTAAGAGTGGTAAACCAGTAAAGCGTTTCGTCTGCACTAAAAGTTGGGGCAGGAGCTTGAGTTGTAGTTGCAGATGAAGCAAGAGAGCTTCTTCTGATGTTCGTTGGCGCTTGAATACAGCCTGCTAAAAGCAGGATAAAGATAGTTAATAAAATCAAAGTGAGATTCAAGGTTTTCATCAATTTATCTATCGTCCTTCCTAATCAACAGAATGAAAGAGTTTGCTTTAAAGTGCTTCATAGGGAATATTTTACCTTCAAAAATGAAGCTTTTTTAAAGCGATACTTGAGTTATATTTGAAGTGTTTACTATGATATTGATATTTAAATGATATTTACAAGATTTATAAATCCTCCCTAATTGAGCATTTTTATTTTTTAGCCAAAAAAGTGGGGCAGATTATTTGCCAAAATTAAAACCAGCACTAGTTGTCGCTGTAAAGGGACTGTTGAAATTTACATTTTGCATCTGTAAATAATTGAATTGAAAATAGGGAGTATTCATCCAAGGCGATGATGGAGAATACATATAATTCATCTGTTTTTGGTTAATGGCCTGGGCGGTGAGCATATTGATTTGGTTTTCCATGACAAAATTACCAAGCCACATTGGAACAATTTGACCGATCATTGGAGCGATTCCTTCGCCAATTATACGAAAATTACTTTTTTTCTCATGCACATCATAACCAGTTTTTGAATGTTGATTATAGTCGACATAATATTTATTATTAAAAGCTTCCCACTCTTTGAGTTCTTTTTGTGAAGCAATTTCTGAATTTAGTTGTGAGACTTTTTGACACGTCTCTCGAATTTCTGAATCGTCTTCAGATGTATTTTGGCAATAATTCATATAATTTTTTAACTCTGCTTTGCTAAAGAGTCCCAACTCTCCCTGATTTTTGCTAGGGGTATTGCCATACTTTAATCTTCCTAAAATTTTTGAGTACATGGCCGAGAGGGATCCAATTTGATCAGAAGGCTCGGTGAGTTCATTGCCAATATCAGAACATTTGATTTGTTGAATATTAGAAGTAAGCTGTTTACGAACTGTATTTTTACAACCACGAATATATCTTTCTATTACAAATGTTTTCATTTTCTCAATTTTTTCTAGGCGAGGGTTTTTTCCTAAATGATTGGCCAGTTCAAGTTTTAGTTGATCAGCTTCATTTTCCAAATTATTTTTGACTTTTGAAGCCTGTTCTAAAAGGATTCCTATTTGTTTTTCACAAGCGCTAAAAGCAGCACTCAGTGAATCCTTAGTTAGATGAGCATCGATGCTACAAAGACTTATTAATTTAGTGTATTGATCATCATTAAGACCAATTATGCTAAGGCCATTTTTAATTTCTTTATTTGATCCTGGGTGATTTTTGTCAAAAAGATTTTCGCTGTATTTTTTCACTTGAGATATTTTGTCATTTAATAGTTTTTTATTAAACTCCTCTCGTTCTTCGAGAGGGTAATCGAAGGTGTGTAGTAATGATTTAAGGGACTCGTTATTTTGAGTGTCAATTTGTTTTTTTACTCCAGAGTATCTCCCAGATAAATCATCTCCAGCGGCTATCATTTCTAGATTGACCAAATCTTGAATAGTGGATCTTTTTTGAGGATTTGTTAAGAGTTTTTCACAAACGGATTCATTTCCATCCATGCAAGACATTATTTCGTTTTTAGAGGCAGCTTTGAAAAGCATTTCTAAAAGAGAAGGAGATTTAGCCTCTAAAACACCGAGAACTCCGTCAGGTTTTATAGAGTCAGGAATTGAATCAAGAATTTTTTTAACTTCTAATGAAATATCATTTTTATCTTTTATTTTATTCATGGCCTCTGAGAAATTAGCGATCGTTTTTTTGAGACTATTGATTTCCGATTCATTAAAAGTTCCTCTCCAACTTCCTTGTTCCCCGTAACGTTTACAAAAAAGTGTATTGGCAGCTACTTTTGCTTTTTCATTATTTGGATCGCAAAGATCTTTTAGAGTATTGGAGAAATCTTGTTGTTGAACTCTCT
>CANFNL010000032.1 GCA_947448205.1 Bacteriovoracaceae bacterium | reverse complement strand
GTTGATCCATGCTGATCCTCGTCATTGCCATAATTTCCCCGCTTGTTTTGAAGCGTGAAATATAGATTAATAATGAGGATTTTGCGTGTTTATGACTGGCAGTGTTTAAATATCATTTGGGTGGTAGGTTTTGGCCATCATTTTCCAGAAAAAATTTAATGAAACTAATAAGCACTATACAGAGCTTGAAGATATTTCCGACAAACGCTTAGTCTTTTTTGCAAGCAGTGAGGGCCATGAAATGTTTATGCAGAAAATTTTAGGAGCTCCCTCTACCGCATTGGTAAAACCGCAGGTGATTTGCGACAAAGAAATTAAAGGACCGTGGAGTCAATACACTAGAGTTTGGCGTTATTTGTATGCGAATTCTTTTCCAGATTCAGAAACAGATCATACCTTTTTTATGTTTTAACTCCTTCGCCACACTGCCTCCCCAAAAGTCTCCTGGAACCCTGAGGTAAAATTGGGTATAGTAAGGCATGCCGCTTACAAAAAAACTTATTGAATATTTGAAAGATCCTTCGTGGAAAAAAATTCTTGCACCTGAATTCCAAAAGCCGTACATGCAAGAATTAGAGAGTATTCTCAATACAGAATATACAAATAAAATAATTTATCCATCGCCAGAAAATATATTTTCTACATTTAATCACACTCCTTTTGATAAAATTAAAGTAGTGATCATTGGCCAGGATCCCTATCATGGCCCCAATCAGGCTCACGGCCTTTGCTTTTCAGTTCAGCCTGGAATAAAAATACCACCGTCTCTTGCCAATATTTATAAAGAACTTGAAAGTGATATAGGAATTTCTACTCCTAATCACGGTCATCTTCTCTCGTGGGCAGTCAACGGTGTTCTCATGCTCAATGCACTTTTAACCGTAGAAGATGGCAATCCTATGGCCCATAAAAAATTAGGCTGGGAGCAATTCACGGATCATGTCATTGATCTAATAAATGCTAAAAAAGAAAATATTGTTTTCATATTATGGGGTGCACCTGCTCATAAAAAAGCTAAAAATGTTGATCCAAAAAAACACTTTATCTTAAAGTCGGTTCATCCATCACCACTTTCTTCTTATCGCGGCTATTTTGGCTGCAAGCACTTTTCAAAATGTAATGATTTTTTACTATCTAAGAAACTAGCACCCATCAATTGGAGCATTCCACCACTGTCCAAGACTTAAAAGTTCGTCTCTTTTTAATCAAATCAAATTCATAAATCCAATCAGGGAAAAGTGAAAAATCCTTTTTACATTGGGAGTGCGTTAGCACCAAGTCCCTGTCGGCAAGACTCATCGTAAAAAAATATTTTTTTCCAGAAGCATTCATGAGTTTTTCTACTTCTTCTGGTTTATACTCAATATACTCAATATCATTTTTCAAATAAAACTTTGCCACTTCATCAAAGTGAGTCGAAACATACATTTTATTGATTCGATCCGGTTTATTATAAAGATATTTATTAAAATTAATTAGATTTGAAGCAGGGGTTAAAGAGGTGTAGAGCATTGCTGGAATTGATAGCAGCAAGTAAGCAATCACCCAAGATTTTCTAAGGTTTATCTTAAATTCCCCAATCAAAAAAGTTAAAATCACCGGAAGAAAAAAAATAATCGGAAAAATAAAACGCAGCTCTTTATGCCCAATAAGTGAGTGGACCACAAAAAACGGCAGAGTCACCCAAGTCAGTAAACTTTTCGGAAATTTAATCCATAAAATAATAAAGGCTGTAATAAACACAAGACTGAGTGGAGGAAATCCACTCTTGAAGCCCTCACGAATATACTCATACCAATGGCTAGTTCCAAACTGAGCAACGTATTTTTCAATGATATTAACTTTAAAATAATTATAAGGAGTAAACGTAAAGTGTCCGTAAAACCAAGTATCAATCAAAGTGCTAAGACCTAACACCAGAGCAAAAGAGCTAACCAAGACCGCAAAGTTTTTCCATGAATACTTATTGAAAATTAAAAACCACAAAACAGTTGTCGCGATCATCACACACATTTGAAATCGTGTAATAAAACTTAATGCAAAAAATATCCCAGCGAAAATGGCAAACTTTATATTTTCATTTTTAGTAAGGCTATAGAGTCCAAAGATAAAAAAACTGGTGGTTAAGTTTTCATTTGCCGTACGAGCATGCAAGAAAGGTAAAAACCACATCGTAGCCAAAAAGAAAAAAAAGGTATTTGTCTCTGCTTCTGTCTTAAAAGTATTTTTAAAGCTCTTATACAAATACCAGAGCGAGGTAATCCCCAAAAGAGAAGAAGCAAGCCTGAAAAGTGTGGCCAGATGAAAGGGATTAAGCGGAAAAAATAATAGATAGAGCTTCGCGCACCAAATATAGAGAGTAGGGTGAAACCAAGTACGAATAGCAGACAAATGCTGATAGTCTAAATATTGAGATCCAAACATCCCAAGCTTTACGCCGACAATTTGCAAAACCTGCGTCTGCTCATCCCGATTATAATAGCCGGCGGAAAAAATCACCGCCAGCAGATGCAAGGCGATCATCAAAGTAAAATATTTTTTCGACTTTAAAGACAGCGCACTCATTAGCTAAATAGCATCTCGAAATCTTTCATGGTCAAGCGACCTGAAAAAATTTGATCATCATCAGTTGATAAGAGATCAGAAAATAGTTGCTTCTTTTCTTCTTGGAGTTTTAAAACTTTTTCTTCAACCGAATTTTTAATAATTGGTCGATAAACCGTCAGCGTATTTTTTTGACCAATACGATGAGCTCTATCGATTGCTTGTGATTCAACGGCCGGATTCCACCAAGGGTCCATAATAAAGACATAACTAGCGGCCGTTAAGTTCAACCCGACCCCTCCGGCCTTAAGAGAAATAAGAAAGATTGGATTTTTTCCAGATTGGAAAAGCTCGACTTGGTCTTGGCGCTTGTTAATACTTTGACTTCCATCGATGCGAGAGTACTTCCAATGCTTTTCCCTAAAATAGTGCTGAATGATATCTAAGTACGTTGTAAACTGAGAAAAGATAATGGCCTGATGCCCTTCTTCCATAATGGATTCAAGGGTCTCCATTAAAAATTCAATTTTAGTTGAATCAATATTTTTATAATTCAAATCGCCAGTTCTATTTTGCCACAGACAGTTTTGTCTTAACTGCAACAGCCCTCTCAAAATCTCACCATACTTAGCAGTAGTGTTTGATGTATTAATACGCGAGCGAATCGAAACCATATTTTGCTGGTAGTGCTTTAACTCTTCTTCGTTTAATTCCAGGTAAACATTGTTTTCAATTTTTGGTGGAAGGTCATGAAGAACTTGTGATTTAGTTCTTCTTAAAATAAATGGACTCGCTGTTCTTCTGGCGATTCCTCTTGTTTTGGAGTTTGAAACTGCTCGAACAAACTGTAAGTCTCCCCAAATTCCAGGCAAAGAAAGATCGAGAATATTGTAAAACTCTGATAAGTCGTTTTCCACTGGTGTACCAGTTAAACAAATGCGGTAGTCTGCCTGAATCTTTCGGGCCGAAAAAGCACCGAGTGATCTGACATTTTTTAAATGCTGAACTTCATCTAAGATGAGTATATCAAAATTAATATTGGCAAATACTGCTTCACTTTCTTTTTTCATGACCCCGTAAGACGTCAGAATAATTTTTTTGTTATGTGGGAACTCTCTAGAGCCACCGTGATAGATATGCATATCCATTTCAGAGAATTTTTGAATTTCTTTTTCCCAGTTAAGGAGGATCGTAACTGGACACACTACTAAAACGTGTTCAATTTTATCGTAGATACTTTGCAGGAACGTTATAGTCTGAAGTGTTTTACCCAAACCCATATCATCGGCTAAACAAGCACCAAGTTTATGTTCATACAAAAATCGCAGCCAATTATACCCAGTCACTTGGTAAGGGCGTAATGTGCCTTTAAGCTCAGAGGGAATGGGATAAGTCGGCATTTCAGAAAGTGTGGCAAGCTTTTCACACAGCGCGATCTCTTCAGCATTAAGTGCGCCATCAATTCCAATTTTTCTAAGTTCAAATAATTCAAAAATCCGTGCTCGATTAAAAGGAAGAATGAATTTTTTAAACGACTGACTTCCATCGATTTTAGTTTGGGTTTCAACAGCTTCATACTTTGTGTATTTTTGCATGAAACGAATTAGATCTTTTTGCTCTTTCGTTAGAAGGATCAATCCTTTTTTCGTGATAACCATTCCACTTTCTAGATCTGCTTCCTGGATGACGGCTAAATCATCTTGATCGATATTGAGTTCGAGATCAAACCACTTAGTGCTTGATGATCTCCTTTCAAAACGAATGCGCGAATTCCATTTAGAAATCTCGGCGCGGTCGTAATAAATTTCAATTCCATGAATAGTCACTAAACGATGAAAATCTGCCAAGCCTTGGAAAATCACCGCTGGCTGAACGTCGTATTTGATCGTTTTATTTTCACCGTCGACATGAGCGTATCTAAAAAACTGATCGCCAAAGCATTGAACTAATAAAGAAAATAATTCTTTAACAATATGATTGTCGTATTTGCATATAATTTTATTAACTTGATCGTAAGTAATAGCTTCTTTATTTTTTTGTAACTCTAAAATAAGCTGCTGGCTTCTCACCTTTTTAGAAGATGAGACGATAAATTTTTTATAAACTTCGCTATTATTTTTTAGACTATCAGCTATCGATAAAACAAATTCATAAGCATCTTGTTTTTTCTTAAAGTGACTTAAAATTCCATGATTAAAAGTTAAGTGAGCAAAAAACTCCGGAGGGCTCACGACAATGTCATTTTCATCAAAATATTCAAGCTTAGCGTGCAGCAGTCCTTTTTTCTCAGCAGGAGCAAGTGTCACCCGGCATTTAGGTTCAACTGTTCGAATATCATCTAGAGAAACATTATCAATGAAGACATCCACCAAAGAAGTGAGATTAAGCTCCATGATATTGGAGAGCACGTCATTGATTGTATAGTTGTACGGATTCAAACGTATTCTTTGAATGAGAATTTTTAAATCAGCAGGCAAGTGAAGAACGACACCACTTTTCCAATTAAACAAGTAGAGGTTTTCAAAGAGCGTAATTTCTGGATAAATTTTATATTCTTCGTTAGCAGTCGCTTTATACTTGAATTTTATTTTCTCGTCTTGAGAGAGATAAACTTGCAGTTTTCCTTTAAAAGTCTCCGGCATTGGAAACGGAACAACTTTTTTATTGTGTAATAAATACTGAAGAGCGGAGTAGGTGGGAGCGGCCGGGGCTCCAATGAGTTGATGGGCGCCACCGATAACAGTTCCATACTCGGCTACATTAACACCAAAGCTTGAGTTAATAACAATTGGAGGTAATCCATTTTCGCTATCGTAATCGCTGGCCACTTCGCCTTGTGCTTCAATATATTGTTGGACTTGATAAGTTAAAAATAGTGCAACTACGTGCCCGCAATGCCCGTGTTCTTTCCAATGGTGACAGTCACAATTAGAGCTTAACGGGCCTTCAGGAGTATCTTCCAGACGTTTTTTATAAACGATCTTGGTTTCATGGGTGCGGTCATCTCTAACAATTCCTGAAACGATATAATAGGTCTCTGCACTACCTTTCTTAAAAGAGATAGAAACGCGAGAGAGTTTAAAGAAGCGAAGTCCATTTTGAATAAGGGCCGAAGAAAAATATTTTTTACATTCTTCGGTAATACTTTCAGGAATGGTCCAGGCGCGATCGGACATAGGTTTCTGCTTGTTGTTTTTTGTTAATGCTCGTTTTGATCAAGGGGTTATTATACGCTAATTTGCGCCAAATAGAATGTCTTATATTTTGGTAATCATCGATTAAACTTCTGGACAAAAATAAATATTTGTGCATACCAAATTAAGCTCCAAATTATTCGCCAAGACTTAAGCCTTAGCTCTGAATTTATTCAAAATTAACGTTCACTTTCACCTATTTATTTGACATAATTTATTTATGAATAAACCGAAATTAGACAATTTTAAAAAAGCATTGCGAACATTGGAAGAAGCCATGTCTTCGCCTCCTAAATCTTTATTGGAAAGAGATGGGATTATTCAGCGATTTGAATATTGTCTTGAAATTTCCTGGGGTTCAGCAAAAAAAATTTTGGAATATCACGAGAATAAGGTTGATACACCTCGAAATGTTTTTCGTGAGCTTGCAAAACTAGAATGGATTGATAATCCAGAAGAATGGATTACCTTTTTAGAAGCAAGAAATAAAACAAGTCACATTTATCATGAAGAAATTGCAGAGGAGTTATTTAAAATTATTCCAGCTTTTCTTAAGTCTAGTAAAACTCTTCTAAGAATTCTCGAGGAGAAAGTTTCTTGAAGACTTATGGTTTTAAAAAAGATGAACTCCAAGAAATTAATTTCCTCCTGCAAAAATTTTTTGGTCATATTGAAGATTGCAAAGCCTATTTGTTTGGATCGAGAGCAACTGGAAAAAATAAAGCATACTCGGATGTAGATATTTCGATCAAATCTGCTTCAAAAGATTTAGATCAGCAAATTTCTCTATTTTTAGAAGCATGGGAAAAGTCAGTACTTCCTTACAAAGTTGATGTTTCAAAGTGGAAAGATTTATACAAACCTTATACTGCTCAAATTAATAAAGATAAAAAATTAATTTGGAAGTCTGAACAAAAAAATCTTCCCATGAGAGTCTGTCCTTACGGGGAAAGTTGGGTAAGAAGACATGATCGACTATCTAAAAATGGAACCCTAGAAGATGTTGATGGTCATTGTCGAAAAAATCGAGGTGGAAAAGACGTTCTTTACTCTGATGAGATTAAGTTCTTATCTACATCAAAAGATTTTATCAATTCTAAGGGGAAAATATGCCCCTATAACGGAGCGGAAAAGATTCCTAATGCAAATGATTATGACCAGTTCATTCTTGGCTGGTGTAACTATTGGAATCAAGTTTTTAATCCAACAATTCCTATTGATCCCAACGTTGTGAAGGCACTAATCTTTTCTGAGTCGAGATTTAATCCAAGTAGCTTTCACACTAACTCAAAAAAAATAGGACCAGCTCGAGGATTAATGCAAGTGACGGAAAGCACTCTTAAAATATGTAAAGATAGAAAGGGTGAAATTAAAGATCATTATGTTGATTTAAAGAAAGAGGAACTACTTGATCCGAATAAAAATATTTGCGCTGGGATAAGATGGCTTTTTAGAAAAAATGAAATTCTTGAAAAAAGATTAAAACGTTCTCCAGATTGGATTGAAACAGTGGTAGAGTACAAAGGTTTAGGAAATCAATTGAAAAACGACGGAAAAGAAGCCGTAGAAATTATGAAGAAATTTAAATCGACTCTAATGGATTTCAAATGCTAAATCTGCTTTTTATATTTGTTTCATTTATTGCTAATTCGACGGAAGTTACTCCTCCTTTTGAAAAATGGATAGATAGTAAAAATATTAAGATTTCTTGTGTTGGTGATATTAATGATCACCTTATTTTTTCAATAAAAGTCTTTGACTTAAATCAAGCTCATCAATTTTTGGTCATGAGAGGCCTTGACGCTCAGTCATGCTTGAATATGAGAGATAAGGTTAAAAAAATTCAAAGTACAAATAATAAAATTCTACTATCAGGTTTCGCTGGTACTTATGACGAAAGCGGAAAAGTTTTGATTCATCAGTGGAAACTTGTGAAAGGAAAAAATGCGTGTGCAAGTTTCTGGGACAATGATTGCCCATAAAAAAAGACCCTCTTTCGAGGGCCTTTCATTTTTCAATCTAGTTATCTACGTAAGATTTTAACATTTTTGCCCTAGAAGGATGTCTAAGCTTTCTTAGGGCCTTCGCTTCGATCTGACGAATACGTTCACGAGTAACGAAGAAATCCTGACCAACTTCCTCTAAAGTGTGATCTGATTTTTCCCCGATACCAAAACGCATACGAAGGACTTTCTCTTCTCTTGGAGTAAGAGTTGAAAGAACTGCACGAGTCTGCTCAGAAAGCGTGATACTCATCACAGCGTCTGCTGGAGAGATGATTTTCTTATCTTCGATGAAATCCCCGAGTGATGAATCTTCTTCTTCTCCGATAGGAGTTTCAAGAGAGATGGGCTCTTTTGAGATTTTTTGAACCTTTTTAACTTTATCTACTGGCAATTCCATTTTTTCTGCAATTTCTTCCGGAGTTGGCTCGCGCCCTAATTCCTGAATCAATTGACGAGATGTTCTTACCATTTTGTTGATGGTTTCAATCATGTGAACTGGAATACGGATTGTTCTAGCCTGGTCAGCGATTGCTCTGGTGATTGCCTGACGAATCCACCAAGTCGCATAAGTTGAAAATTTGTATCCACGACGGTACTCAAATTTATCAACTGCTTTCATAAGACCAATGTTTCCTTCCTGGATCAAATCCAAGAATTGAAGGCCTCTGTTGGTGTATTTTTTAGCGATAGAAACAACTAGACGAAGGTTGGCTTCAACGAGTTGAGCTTTAGCTTTATCGGCTTTGGTTTCACCATGAATAATAATTTTGTAAACTTTTTCAATTTCGTTAAATTCCATTCCCGCATCGATAGTTAATCGACGGAGTTTTCTGATAACGTCTTCTTGGTTTCTGATTAATTGCTCAATCTTCGCGTCAGTAGTGAAGAGGTCTTTGGCAAGCTTTCTCTTAAAAGCATCATCTTCCATGACTTTATCGTAAAGAACTTTATATGAATCCCCATCGCCGACCTCAAGAAACTTAAAGATTCGATCTTGTTGATCGAAAAGTTCACTGAATTGTAAGTAATATTTTTTTACAGGCTCAACAAATGAGTTGATGATTTTTCTGTTGAAAGTTAAATCAGCTAACTCCGCAGAGATTTCATCCATTAGCTTTTTCTGAGGAGCATCAAGGGTCTTAAGAGTCCCATCTGCTTTTTCAGTTTCTTGGAGGATAATTCCAATTTGATCGATAACTGTATAGATCCGATCTTTAGTTTTTTTGATGTCAGCTGGAGATGATTCGTCATCTAAACCACGCACAAGTTCTTTAACAAATTCTTGTGGGTTTTCTTGAGATTCAATTTTTTCTCTTAGTTTAACAACTTCTTTCAAAGCGTGAGTTGAAGAGAGGGCAGAGAGAATAATTTCTCTTTCACCTTCTTCAATTTCTTTAGCGATAACAACTTCCCCTTCTCTAGTTAGTAGGGCGACTGAGCCCATTCTTTTTAAATAAAGTTTTACTGGATCAGTTGAAGCAGATCTTAGTTCTGCTTTTTCTTCGCGTGAGAGAGCTTCTTCGATTATTTCAGTACCGTCTAAACGGATCCCTTCTTCGTCTTCCTCTTCTTCGACAGCGGTGTCGGTAACATCTATTTTAAGTTCAATGATCTTTTGCATGATCTCATCGATGTCGCTGGCTAGAACAACTCCAGCAGGTAGAGCATCGTTGATTTCTTCGGCAGTAATAAAGCTTTGGTCTTTTCCTTTAACTAAAAGGCGGTTGAATTCCTTTGAGTTTAAAAAAGAGAGGACGGCTTGTGAGATGGGCGTAGTCATTTTTTAGGTCTCCCGTATGCTGTCTATTATCTTCGAGTTTTCTTTAATGCTTGCAACTGTTTTTCAATTTCCGACAATGCGTTTAAGAGTTCAGTCATTTCTTCTTCGGCACTACATTCTTGTTGTTGCTTTTTTATTACTTCTTTTTTTATTTTCAACTGCTCCATTTGCAGTTTTGTTTTCATGTCTGAAATTAGCCTCGATTTTGTTTTATTATCGAGCTCGCGAACTTTGTATTTAAAAAGTGCCGATGAAACGGCTTCTCTCAGATCGGATGAATAATCCGTTGAGTTGATTACATTTGAAATAACGGAGACGTATTCACTCTCGTCAATTTCCAAAATAATTTTTTTAACTTTTCCAATATATTTTTTTACCTCATCACAGGTGACAAAATCAAGCAATTCAAGCATTTTCTCCTCTGATAGCAGTGAAGGAAGTTGGACTAGTTCTTGCAGTATTAATTTTTCTGTTTTGTTCATTGGAATTTTGAATGCGATTAAATTATTTTCCTGCAATTTTAATTCCGAATTTTGATCAATCATTAAAGTTTCACTTAATTCATTTTCGTCACTTTCAAAGCCGTGACTTGGAGACTCAATCGGGGGAGTTTTCAAGTTAAAGCGAGCTGCAGTTTTTTCTTTCGCTTCAATTTTCTCAATGAATTCTTGATAATTTTTTACAATTTGCCCAGGTTCCGACTTTAGTCCCAAGCGCTTTGCAAGGTTTACGACTCGCTCCGTTGCAGCCAGGTGAGTGCGAAGAGGTGAGACGAGCTCGAAAGCTTTATTGAGAATTTCTAACTTTCGATCGAGCACTTCGGGAAGCTTTTCTGGAATGATTCTATCCAACAGGATGTCATAGGCGGCTACAGCATTTTCAATTTTAGTCTGAAGAGCTAACGCACCTTGTGCTTGGAGGAATTCATCGGGATCCTTCTGAGGAGAAAACTCAATATATTTTGCAACGATCCCTTTTTCTGCCAATTGCCGATTAATTCGCTCCATCGCCAGAAATCCAGCGTTATCGGAATCGAGTGCCAGAAAAATATTTTTTGTTAGTGCTGTAAGCCTCTCGAGAGAAGGAGCGCCAAGGGCCACGCCCATGACGGCGACGGTGTTGTGAAAGCCATTATTGTAAAGTGCGACTTGATCCATGTTTCCTTCTACTAAAATAGCAGCATCCTTTTCTCTGATGGCATTTTTAGCAAGATGGAAGCCATACAAGATGTTTTTTTTATTGAAGACGAAGGAATCAATCGAATTCAAATATTTGGGCTTCTGATCGTCTCTAATCACTCGTGAAGTGAAGCCAATAACATGGCCTATTTGATCCCAGATTGGGAAGATTATCCTCTCTCTGAAGGTGTCATAATGGGCCTTTTCGTTGTAGCGGTCTTTTTTGATTAGCCCTAATTCTAGTGCCGTATCGAAAGCTTTAATTCTTTCTGAATCATCTTTGATGGAACTTAAATAATCACATAAAGAGTTTTTAGCTTGTGCAAAACCTAGGTTGTATAGGCTGGCGATTTCTTCATTGAGGCCGCGCTTTTTTATAAAGTCGTCATAGGGAGGAAATTTATGAGTAGTGGCGGTTTTTCGATAGAGCTTGGTAGCTAGAGCAAGTATTTTTTTGGCCATCTCGGCACGTGGGTTAGATTTTTTTTCTTCTTGGTAAGACTCGAAATTAAGTCCTTGGGACTGACAAATTTCTTTTAGGGCGTCGACAAAATCCAGGCTTTTGTATTTCATGACAAAGCCAATAGCATCTCCAGCGGCATCACAAGCAAAGCACTTAAACATTTTTTTAGAATCATTAATATGCATTGAAGGCTTAGAGTCCGAATGAAATGGACAAAGAGAAATGAGCGAGGAGCCCGATTTTTTAATAGACAAATAATTTCCAATCACGCTGGAAATGGGAATTTCTTCCTTAATTTTGTTCTTTAATTCATCTAAGGACATCGCATGCCTATTTTAAGATTCTTTTTTTGACTTGAGAACAAAGGCCTTTATTTTAATTTGTTGCTCCAGAAAGATTCGCTCAAATCCTGTAGTGTATTTAGCCAACAAGTGCTCTGGATGTTCAGCTCTAAGATCTTTTGATTCTAGAAGAATTTCAAATAATCCGCATTGCTTAATTTCTTTTTCCATCCACTCTGCATAGCCGTCATGATCAGTTTTAATATAAAATAGAGCTCCGGGCTTTAAAGCCTTATAGGCTGAAGCTAAAAAGGGTCCTTGGATCAGTCGCTTTTTATTGTGACGAGTTTTAGGCCATGGGTCAGGAAAAAAATAGAAAATTCCATCTAGCTCTGATTCACCAAACATGAATTCTATTCTTTCACCTTTGGCTCTTAGGTATCTAAAGTTTTTAAATTCTAGAGTTGAGAGTTTTTTTGCCAAATGAAAGGAACGTTTAAAGCGATAATCAAGGCCTACAAAATGAGCATTGGGATGATCGAGACAATAATCGATCATAAAATGCCCGGCACCAGTACCAATTTCTAGAAAGATTTCCGCATCTCTCTTGAAGACTTCTTTATTCCAAAGACCTTTGAAAGCTTCGGCTTCGTGATCTCGTAAAACGAAATCAGAAAACTCACCAAGTTTGTTGTGGTAAGGATTTTCGTGTTTATACTTGAAATCTTCTTTGAAAGAATAATCAACCATTGTTGTGCCTTTTAATTTTAAATGACTTAGCTACCAAATTTAGGGCTTCCTAGCAATAGAGATCGTATAATGTTTTCAAGAGAAGTGCTTGAATAGTCCACTGCGCCACTGTGAGGAGTGAGAAAAAGGCTCCGCTTGGAGCCTTTTATTATTTCTTAAAATGATTTCTAACAGTCTGACAAACGTACTCTAATTCTTCTTTAGTGATATAAGCAAAACAAGGAAGATTTAAAACAGCTTGCGAAATATGATGAGCATTTCCGTAGTCAATACTTCCTACTAAATGACCTTTTGCTCCAGCTTGAAGACTCATGGCCCCAGGATAAATAGTGCCATATCCGATATTAGCTTTTTTAAGAGTTTCAATAAGAGCTGGTCTTAAAGATGGATCAATCATTCCTACGGCGCAATAGCCATTTTCAGATACATTGGCACTAGCTACGACTGGCTTAAAAGGCAATCCTTGCAGAGCTTCGGCATAATATTTAATGGCCAATCTTCGGCTTTCAAGTCTGGCTTCGATGTGTTCAAGTGACAATTTTAAAAAGAGTGATTCGTAGGCGCCAATGCGTGAATTCCAACCAATCATACCGTGAGAGTAGTGATCAGTTCTTCCGTGATTAATAAGAATGCGGCAATTTTGATTTAATTTTTCATCGTTGGTAAAAACCGCACCCGCATCTCCAGAGGCACCTAAAACTTTTGCTGGATAAAAGCTTGTTGTTGAAATAAGCGCACCTGCTAAAATAGATTCGCCATTTATTTTTGTACCAAAGCACTGCGCTCCATCTTCTATAAGCAATACACCGTGATCTTTAGCGCATTTTCTAATTTCGATAGTGTCTGGACTTGCCCACCCATAGAGGTGAACCATAATGGCTGCTTTAGGTTTAAACTCATTGACGGCTTTTTTAAAAGTTTCTAGATCCCAGTGACAAGTCTCGCGATTAACATCGACGGTAATTGGGTTGGCACCGACATTTACTACGGCTTCAAAAGTTGCCCAAAAAGTCATATCGGGAACTAGGACACGATCATTTTTTTCGACACCGATTGCTCTAAGAGCAATTTGTATAGCATCAGTTCCATTAGCACAACCAATAGCATATTTTGCTTTTGTCACTTTTACTAACTCAGCTTCCATTTCTGCTACAATCGGGCCACCAACGAATTGAGTTTTTTCAAAAAGGGCAGCTACTCCGCCGAGAAAATTTTCTTTAAATCCTGCTTCAAAGCGATTGAGCGTAATGAATGGAACTTGTGAAATAGGCATATAAACTCTCTTGTTTCTACATTTTGAATTTCCCCCATTCTCGATCGTTTAGAGGAAAAAAACAAGAATAAAAAAAGGGGAGAATTGATCTTATCCCCCCTTATTAATTTAATCTTTATTATTGAGCATTTCGGCAATAATCATCGCTGCTTTTTTAGCCAGCTTTGGATCTTTTATTTTTTCGCTAAGCAGTTTTTTCATCCTATCAATGTCTGCCTTATCCCTGTTGTTCTCTGCAGATGTTGGGCTTGAATTTTTAGTTTCGAGATTTTTTTGTGCGGTCATAATATTTCTTAAGCAGCCACTTCTGGCTTGCGTCCATAATGTTTAGAAACCTTGTTCATATGCTCTTCAATGACTTCAAAAAGTTCAAGGCGTGTTGAATGTGGGTCCATTCCATTTGGAAGTGCAGAGTAAACCATTTCCCCTTTAATTTCAGAGAAAACGTACCAAGTATTACCAAGTTTTTGAAAAAGAACATCGTTAGTAGTTTGTTGTGTGTTTGATTTTGCAGCTTTCATAATTTCCTCCGTGAAATTAGTAAAGAGTCTATCTCTTAATTGGCTTATCGAGCGCAGCTGTCGAAACTTTAGACATTTTTTTCATTATTTTAATTTTTTTACAATCACTTGAGTTGTTTGCTTGGGTATTAGTACCTAACCTGAACTCCCAGGAAAAATGCGACTTGGGTTTTAAGCCCAGAGTTAATAGCGCTTGGAGGATTAGTCCCCCATAATTCAGGGAAAGTTATACTATCTTTGCTTTTTTGTGAGTGGGGCAAGTAAATATTAAGATCGCTTCCAGCGATGAGGTCTATGCCAGGAAAGATTTCTTGTAATTGAAGATAGCTATTAATAAATGGGGATAAGGAGAAACCACTAAAGAGTCTTTGTTCTCTAGTGCCTGTGCTATTGTTAATGGTGATAGAGCTTTTGTGATAATTATAAGTAAAGCCTCCACCAAGAGTTAGGCGATAAGTGGAATTTTTAAAAGTATCATAGGTAATCATTGGGCCAATTCTTATGACAGAGCGGTTTTCTTTAGCCTTATTTTGATTTTGAAACTCAATTGAATTATCACTTGTGGAGATTGCTCCAAAGAGTCCAAAATAGTAACGATCATTCTTATCAAATTTTATTTTTCTTGTGACATTAAAACGAGCACCGAGCTCAGAGGAAAAATGTTGACCTGTTAAATTTGAATTATACTCAAAAGGTGATTTCATATTATTGCCAGAAATAAATGAAATATTCGCTCTTAGGAAACTATTATTAACAAAAGGGTAGCTCAAAGGGATTGGCTCTTCTAAGCGGTAGTCAGTGGGATCGTATTTGCCAATGGAAATAGGTGTTTTGTACTCACTTAAATCATTGGAGATAATTTTAATATATTTAAGTGGGATATAAGCGACATCTCCAGCTTTATCATAGGTTTGAATAAATTCTGGCTGCTTTTGGCTTTCTGAAATTTCATTTGGGACATAGACTCTTTGGCCTTTTCTCAAGGTCTGTAAAACGACAGCATTAAGACTAGGCTTTTTTAGAAGTGGTGCCTCTAGAACAATGACTACAGCATCGCTAGCCAAAGCCAAACGGTAAAAGAGAAAAATAATTAAGTAGTAAGTTCTCTTGATCATAAGTCCCATTCGATTTTATAGCCAATGGACAATCCATAGGAATTGAGTGAAAACTCCTTAGGTACTACGGTGGTATTTGTTCTATCAGTTTTGGATAAAGCAACTTCATGATGCCTTAGGTGTGTTCCAAGTGAGACTATGCCAATGGGGCTTTGCCACTGGCCCTCTAGGCCAAAATCAAATAGTGAAGCGGAGTATTCGTCAATGAAATGGCTAGAGCGCCCTTGATAAATAGGGGCAACTTCAGCACCTGCTAGTAAATTTAGTTTAAAATCATTTGATTCTTTAAGTTTGTATTGAAAATGAGGCCCGAAGCTTAAAATAGAAATTTTTACTTGTTCACTATCATTTTTCCAATAAGCACTTTGATAATTTAAACTCAAACCAAAATTAACTGGAAGGTGGGTGATGTAAAGTGTCCTCAATTCATAGCGAGCGCTCATAACATTTTGGATCTGGTCGTTATAGATATCATTTAAATTTGAAAGTTGAATATTATCAATGTGAATATTAAATTGAGAATCAAATTCTGCCATTGCATTTTGCGCATTAAAGACTGACTTAGGAGGATAGATTTTTTCAGCATTGATATCTGGCAGTAGGCGAGTGTCTCCTGCTATTTCTTCTATGCCTAAGGAAGTCGTTTGATATTTTGCTAAACCATCTTTATCAAAAACATAAAAAAGATCCCTCACTCTGGGATCTAGTTCCAAAACCTTTGCAAATAGTCCTTTTTCTAAAATGACGTCAGACTTATCGCTCAAGGAGGTCAAGACTGTTCCAGGTTTTAAAAAAACGGTATAGGGCTTTAAGTCTTCCGAGAGCGACTTGTAACTTACAAAGAGAATGGAGATTGTTAATAAGTTTAAAAAATATTTCACGCAATGGCCTTCAATGCTTTTTGAAAGGCTTCAAAATTCGTCGGAAAAAGAAAGTCAGAAATTTTGACTTCATTTATGGGAATCCATTTATAACTCTGATGTTCACTGGAGAGCCTGATGGAAGGGATTTTATCTGGATTAAAAAGAAAAACTTTTTCTTCAACACTAAAACCCCAACGGTCATTGAAGTAAAAGGCGTGGTGCAGATCAACTAACTTCCCCACAATTCCAATCTCTTCTAGCAGCTCTCTTTGGGCGCCTTCTGCATAGGATTCGTCATACTCGACACTGCCAGTAATATTTTGGAAGCCCTCACTCATGCCGCGTTCTTTAGCAAATTCTAAAAGCAAAAGCTGTCCTTCGGCTATCGTTACAACTTGAACTTTTTGTTTTATATCAGGATTTGTCATATTTAAAAATTTTAACATAATCTGACATTTTTAGAGGCGAGTCATAAAAATCTGCCTAATTGGTAGGGGCAGAAGGGGGAATTCGTTGCTACTGGTTGAGCAAAATGTTATATTTTGCCCCTATGGAAGATATAATTTACAGAATTGCGGTTTCGTTACCGGGTTTTTTATTGGCAATCGTTTGTCACGAGGCTGCTCATGCCTGGATGGCTTTTCGTTTCGGAGACCCTACTGCGAAATTTCAGGGGCGACTTACCTTAAATCCTTTGGTTCATTACGACTTAGTTGGAACTATTATTTTTCCCTTAATCGGGGCAATGATGGGGGGGGCAATGTTTGGCTGGGCCAAGCCAGTTCCGGTTGATTCTCGTCGTTTTAAAAATGTGCGTTCGGGGATATTTTGGGTGAGTTTTGCAGGGCCTCTCGCAAATCTTATTTTGATGGTAGTTTGTGCTTTTTTATTGGCGGTAATGACGACGAAAGTCTCCCCAAATTTTTCTTACCACAGTGTTTTTAGTGCCATGCTAACTCAGTCTATATGGATCAATGTCCTTTTGGCCGTATTCAATTTGATTCCATTTCCCCCCTTGGATGGATCAAAAATGGTTTCAGCACTATTGGACTACAACCAAGCTCGCAAATTTGAGGAACTTCAGCGCTTTAGTTTTGTCTTTATTTTTATACTTATTTTAACACCAATATTAAGTTACATCATGGCCCCTGCTATTTGGGTGAGCAATGTATTGGTAAATATTTTTATTCACTTGCTAGCTTCAATGTCATTTTAGGATAAATATGTTAGACACAAGCATTCAAGTTAAAACTGATCACTTCGACGGCCCCCTGGCCCTTCTGCTTTTACTTATTGAAAAAGAAGAAATGAATATCAGAGAACTCGACCTAACAAGAATTACTAAACAATATCTAGAATATCTTTCGCAAATGCGCGACCTCAATTTTGATATTGCTGGTGATTATCTTTTTTTAGCTTCGACGCTTTTACTTCTTAAATCAAAGGTGTGCATCACTGAGGAAGAAGCAAGAAATATGGAGCTCGATTTAGGTATTGAAGGCTTGCATATTACTTCTCAATCTGAATTGATCCGACGTTTAGAAGAGCTGCAACTTTATCAAAAAATGTCGAAGCGACTTTGGGGGCTTGATAAAAAAGGCTATGAAGTTTTTGTGAAACCAAAAGTTGATCGCAAGGCTATCGTCAATTCGATTCTTACTCCAATGGACTTAAATTCACTCACAATGACGATGGTTGATTTTCTTTTTAGACAAAGAAGAAAATACACCGTTGTTAAACGCGATCGTTTATCTATAAAAGAGAAATTGATATTTTTGAAGTCGAATTTAAAAGAGGGAGAGCAGACGACCTTTGATACACTTCTTGAGTTAAACGGTAAAGCAGAAGACGGTAAAGACCCTACTGATAATATCGTAATCACTTTCATTTCGCTTTTAGAGCTTGCTCGATTAAAGCGTATTAATGTTTTTCAAAATGAAGACCGCAGCACTATTTATGTCAACGTGACTCGCTCGCTTGAGGATTTCGATGTTGAGCAAGCCAATGGTTTTGAAGATGAAAACGAGTCACCTCCCACTAAAGCCGATGGAGATGTTGTCGATGCTTCTCTTGAAGCAGCTGCCATTTTAGCCGATGCTGAAGAAAAATTAATAATAGAAGATTTGGGTGAATTCCAAGAGGAATCACCTGAAAAGATATTGACGGAAGATGAATACTTAGAAGAATACGGTGAACTTCTCACTACACCTGAAAGTGTAGATGAGGGCGCAAAATTAATTCAGTAAGAATAAAGTTTACGAGGGTGCCATGGATCAAAATTTAGAATTGCATAATGTAGAAAGCAGCAGTGAAATAAATGGGAAAACCTTTTTTGAAGATTTTTCTGACGAAGAAGCTGGTGAGGCTCTCGATTTGAAATACCCAAAAGAAGCCGACTTAGAATACCCAACAGAATTAACTTTTACAGAAGCTGAAGCTGAAGCTGAAGTTGAAGCTGAAGTTGAAAATAGCATTTCCGACGAACTTCTTTGGCAGGCTCGAACCGGGTTAAATCTAGATACTTTGTGTGGAGCAATTGAGACAATTATTTTCATGAGCGATAAGCCTGTTTCCATTCAAAAGATTAAAGCTTTAATTGATGAAGACATGCCACTAAAAGTTATTCACGAAGCACTTCAAAGATTGCAGGCAGGCTATGAAGAGAAGCATCACGGACTTCGTTTATTGGAAGTGGCCGAAGGTTACCAATATAGAACTAAAGCAACATACTCAAAATATGTTCAAGATATTTTTAAAATTAATTCACTTGTGCTTTCTCCAACTGCACTCGAAGTATTGGCTATCCTTGCTTACAAACAGCCAGTCTCTAAGGTTGAGGTTGATAAAATTAGAGGTGTAGATAGCGGTCATATTGTTCGCGCTTTAATGGATAAACGTTTAGTAAGAGTGGTTGGTCGCTCTGATGAATTAGGTCGTCCAGTTCTTTACGGAACAACACCGGAGTTTTTAGAGGTTTTTAATCTACCAGAACTTTCAGCCCTTCCCCCTGAGCATGAACTAGACGAATTATCACGAGTTTCTACGGTTGGAAAAATTGCCGATATTAAAACTCTTGTTCACGATGGTGATAAGGCTCGTTTTAAATATGATGAAATTGAAGAACTCGATATGCTGTCTGAGTCTATTAAAAATATTTCATCTGAAACAGATTTTACGGCATCGCTAAAGATTGAAGAAAAAAAACGAATTTCGGCAGATGGTGAGCTCGTTAAATCTGCTTTTGATTTACTAGAAGAATTTGTTAATAAAAGATTAATCACTGAGCAAAATAAAGAAGCTTTTGAATCGCTACTAACGACAAACATCATTGATCCAAAAGTCATTGATGACTTAGAAGCGGGTCCATTTAACATGCCACTTATAGATGATGAAGAAGAAGCGTTTCAAATGATTGACCTCGATACAGGCTTACCACTTGAAGATTATATTAATGAAGATGTTAACGAAGAGGATTTTGATTTAATCGTCGATCTCGAATTTGATACAGAAGAAAGTGAAGAAGAAGCCCTCTCTAAGGCCCTAGATGCAGCTTTCTCTAATCTAACGGGAGAGTCTTTGGATAGTCGTTTATCTGATGAAGAATTTGCTTTTGGCGGAGTACTCGAAGAGAAAAATCAAGAACTTGATTTCGTTACAGATGAAGCCATCGCCAAAGCTCAGGACTTAGATTTAGACTTATCTTTTTTAAAAGATGAGCTAAGTGATAAGAAGTCCGATATCGATAACTTCTAAAAAACTGATCATTGACAAGAGATGGGTCATAGCGTAAATATGGCCCACTACATTTTTAACCAAAAAACAGCCGCGATGGCAGATTGGAGGAACTTATGACTAAGTCTAAAACGACCAAAACGAACTCTAGCTCAAAAAAAGCAAAAAACAACGAAGTTACAGAAGATAGATTTGGGATTCGTCTCCAAAAATATATTGCTGATTGTGGAATCACTTCACGCCGTAAAGCTGAACATCTTATTATCCAAGGGAGAGTTACGGTTAATGGCAATATCGTAATGGAGCTCGGAACTAAAATTGATCCAGAAAATGATATTGTATTAGTTGATGGACATCTCGCAGACCTTCAAGCAGTTGAGCCAATTTATCTTATTCTTCATAAACCAAGAGGTTTTGTGACGACTCTAAACGATCCAGAAGGTCGCGAAACAGTCATGAGTTTTGTTAAAGAAGTTTCAGAGAGAATTTATCCAGTTGGACGATTGGATTATTTATCTGAAGGTTTACTCATTATGACTAATGATGGAGAACTGGCCAATATGGTTATGCATCCAAAGTATAACGTTACAAAAGTTTATGAAGTAAAAGTGTTCGGATCTGTGACAGAAACAATCATTAATAAATTAAAGGCCGGAGCTTACCTTGAAGAAGGATTTGTAAAGCCAACTTCTGTTCGAGTCATTAAGCAACTTCCTTCTAAGACTTGGCTAGAGTTCAGACTTAATGAAGGAAGAAATAGAGAGATTCGTCGTCTCTGCGAAGCTGTCGGATTAACAGTTGATAAACTTAAGCGTTTAGCAATTGGTGGGTTATCAATTGAAGGTGTGGCTCCTGGAAATTATAGACTAATGTCAAAGCATCAAATGTTGAGTTATATTGGATTAAATGAAGATGGAACATTGATGAAGAAAGAAGCTAATGCAGAAGGATTTATTTCTTCTAAGAAAACTATCGATCTTAAGAAGAAACGACCACAACCAGGTACTGTTGCGGATGATGAAGCATTTAGAAAATTTAGAAGAGAAACATATTTTGATTCTTTAAAACAGATTCAAGAAAACAAAGCAATGGTTTCTAATAAAATCGAAAAACTTGAAACTCAGGTTTATGTTGAAGAACAAAAGTCTTATATTGAGCGCAGAAAGAAAATTGAAAAAGTTCAAGCGACAATTAAGAACAACAATATTCAAAGAACAAATTTCAGAACAGCTAAGTCAGCTCAATAAAAAAATGCCCTCGCTTAAGAAATAGTGCATGCGAGGGCTTTTTTATTTCATAACTAATTATCGTAGGTTATTACTTTTGAGTTAGTGACATACTCTTGCAAAACATCCATTGAATACTCAAGAGCTTGTTGCGCGTAAGGAATGTTGGTTGCGTCTTTTAAATTCTCAGTAAAGTGGGCTTGCTTGATTAGGGCAGCACACATTCTCATAAATTCAGCACTTCCTTCAAAATACTCTTCTTCGTTCTCAGTCAAAAGCACATGAGCGAGCATGGTGTTGAGGGAACGAATGAGTCTCACCTGATTGGGTGTAAGCTCACTTCCATCGATCTCAATTTTAATCATTCTTTCTTTTAGCGATGTTTCTGCTGACATAAGAATCGTCCTCTTTTTTAAGTTCAAGGGTTCAGATTCTTATTTATCGCCAAAATTTAGGAAGTATTTAGAAATTTAAGCTGGAGCGAATAGTTCTATTTCTTAGTAGACAAACGAAATCAAACATCTTATTATCCATCTATTCAATACCGCGGGATGGAGCAGTCTGGTAGCTCGTCGGGCTCATAACCCGAAGGTCATAGGTTCAAATCCTATTCCCGCAACCAATCTTGACATTATACCACCCAGAGAACTTCGCATTATTAGCCTGATTTCCAACATTTAGGAAATGGCTTTCTTGCGCCTGCTTTTTGGATTTTCGGACTTCAGATAAGTCCACGGGGTTTGCCCCCGTGAACGTTTCT
>CANFNL010000031.1 GCA_947448205.1 Bacteriovoracaceae bacterium | reverse complement strand
TCTGAGATGGAAGTACCTTTGTCAAAATGTTCAGACAAAATGCTAAATTTTTGTGATTTTGTTAGTCTTTTTCTGTTCAGATCCATAGCTTTTCTCCAAAATTAGGAGGTAGCCTTCAAACGGGGGTCACGAACAGTTATAATTGAGCAAAAGAATCAACAAAATTTTCTTCAGCGAAAATCTCATATTGAAGAAAACCAAACAGGGCTTATACTATAAAGATAACAGTATTTTATCTAAGTAGAGGCATAACTGAAAACACTGCAATTACTAGCAAAATCATCTATGAAGGTAATTCGTGGAGAAAGAGAATTATCGGAAAAAGATATTGAAGATCTACCAAAGGGATTAATTCCTGGAGAATGGATATTTCTTTTTGATGCAAGTGCTCAGCAAAAATATATTGCTTATGTTAATCCAAGAGCTGAAATATTTTTTAAAATAAAACTAATTAAATCTGTTGAAAAAAATACAGCAACTACAGACTCAGAAATAGTTTTTGCAGAAAACACGTTAGCAAGTCTCATAAATCAAGCTATTAGTGCGAGAGAAAAGTACATAGATTATTCGAGCGGATTAAGACTCATTTATGGAATTAACGATTCAATTCCAGGTTTAATTGTTGATAAGTATAAAAAATATATACTCATCCAAATTAATACTGCGGGAATAGATCGCTTTAGAGAGTTGATAAGAAAGACTATTCAAGCGAGAAATCCAAATCACGAAGTTCTATTTTTCGACAATGAAGAATATAGAAAGGCTGAAGTTTTACCATCACATGAGCGCGAATCAATAAGCGACTATCTGGAGATTAGTGAAAATGGGCTGCAATATAAAATACCAAGAGTGGTAATGCAGAAAGTTGGATACTATTATGATCATCGTGAAAATAGAAATAAGTTAAAAAATTTAATTCAAAGATTAGGTATAAAAAAAGAAAAAGGATTGGATTTATTTTCTTATGTCGGTAGCTGGGGTCTTCATTTATTAAGTTCCGGAGTTGAGTCTGTGGTCTTCGTTGATCAAGGACAAATGCAGGAAGCCGTTATGGGAAATATTGCACTAAATGATTTTACAGGCCGAGGTGAATTCGTTCGGATGGATGTATTTAAGTATCTCGACTTGGCAAAAACAGAAAATAAAAAGTTTAATATTATTGTTAGTGACCCACCTGCTTTTACCAAGTCGGAAAAAAATAAATTGTCTGCTTTGCAAGGCTATGAAAAGCTACATACTAAAGCTTTAAAAATTCTTGAGGATGAAGGCTTAATGGTTGCAGCTTCCTGTACTCATTATGTTAGTTATGAAGAATTGGATAAGACAATGCAAGAAGCAGCTTTAAAAAATGGACAAAAGTTGCAGTTACTGGATATGGGCGGACAAGGTTTTGATCATCCAATGAGTGGATTAAATGATAAAAGTTTTTATATAAAATATTTAGTTTATTATATAAGTAGGGGTTAATGATGAGTAGTGTTCAGTCTAGAGAAAAAATAAATTTAGTTCTCAGAGAAGCCAAGAATGTTATTTTTGGGCAAGACAATTTACTTGATGCGATTATGGCTGCCTTGATTTGCGAAGGTCATCTTCTCATTGAAGGGATGCCTGGACTTGGGAAAACTTTATCAGTTTCAACGATGAGTAAACTTTGTGATCTTTCATTTAAAAGAATTCAGTTTACACCGGACTTACTTCCTTCCGATCTTGTAGGTACAATGATCTATAGTCAAAAAGATGAAGAATTCACTACAAAGTTTGGACCAATTTTTACACAGCTACTTTTAGCAGATGAGATAAATCGTGCTCCTGCAAAAGTCCAAGCGGCCCTGCTTGAGGCAATGGCGGAAAAGCAAGTCACTATCGGAGAAGAAACACATCGACTCTCATCTCCTTTTGTTGTTTTAGCCACTCAGAACCCAATAGAACAAGAAGGTACTTACCAATTACCTGAAGCACAGCTAGACAGATTCATGATGAAAGTGAATGTTGATTACCCAAGCTTTAATGCTGAAAAAAACATT
The DNA here is from genome assembly GCA_947448205.1 of Bacteriovoracaceae bacterium. GTDB lineage: Bacteria > Bdellovibrionota > Bacteriovoracia > Bacteriovoracales > Bacteriovoracaceae > Bacteriovorax. Next base: position 19,885 of record CANFNL010000031.1, on the reverse strand, counting down.
CTGAACATGAAACGAAATCCAAGCGTATTAGAGGCTGGTTTGTCTACGGATGATCTTTTAGGAGCTCAGGAGTTAGTTGAAGCAATTTATGTTGATGAAAAAATTAAAGACCTTATTGTTAAAATTGTACATGCGACTAGGCCATCATCTGAACATTTCAAAAAAGAGTATAATGGAGTAATCACAGCAGGTGCCTCTCCAAGAGCAGTCATTTGGTTGTACAGAATTTCAAAGTTTATGGCATTCATGGAAGGAAAAGATTTTGTAACTCCAGATCATGTTTTAAAGATTGTCCCAGGTGTTTTGGGGCATAGATTAATACTTTCTTATGAAGCACTCATTGATAATTACAAGTCAACAGATGTTGCCTTGAAAATAGCTAAGTCACTTGTTTAGGTTAATGATTATTTTATGAATATAACAGAAGTACGAAAAGTCGTTGGAAAGATTAAAGCTAATCTTTTTAAAAATGCCAATTCACATACCATAGGGGTATTGAAAACGAATTTTAGAGGTACTGGGTTACAATTTAAAGAGCATCAGGTTTATTCATTTGGCGATGATATTAGGTTTATCGATTGGAAAATTCTCGCTAAAACAAACAATCCCTATGTAAAAACATTCAACGAAGAAAGAAATGTTGAAATCGTGGTTGTTATCGATGCTTCTCCTACTATGCTAATGGGATATAATGGTATCTCAAAACTTCAAGCAGCTATTGAAATATGTTGCTTGCTGTATTTGTTGGCAAAGGAAAGTAATGACTATGTTCATACTCTGATTATTTCAGATGAAATTATTCATGTTCCAAAAAAATCGGGTGAAGCAGGGATTTCAAGCCTCATTTCGATTTTAGAAGACAAAAAAATTATAACGGAAGAAGGCAAAATAAATAGTAAAAGGGAAATAACTTTAGGGGTCGATAATTCACAAAAGCATTTATCAATAATGAAGCATTTAAACAGCAAAAGAGAAATTGTTTTACTGTCAGATTTTTATGATTTTATTGATTCTGTAATTCTTAAAAAGTTGCTTTATCGAAAAAATGTTCATTGTTTTCAAATTCTATCACCTTTAGATGAAGCAAGTTATCTACCTTATCGTCTTTTTTCTTCCGATGGTAAGAATCAAGGCGCAAGCCTTGGAAAATATAATCTTGATGGAAAAAAAGAACTTAGCAATGAATATGGAAAAAAATTTAAAAGAATTCGAGTGCAAGATAAATATCTAGAAAGTTTTATAATGGAGATGAGATGAGAAAATTATCTTATTTTATGCTTTATATGCTTTTGATAGTGCCCCGTAGTTTTTCTAATGAAATTCGAGCACAGTTCAACCTAATTCCTGAAACTATTCAAGTTTCTGAGGGCGACTTGCTAGAAGGGGTGCTAAAGGTTTGGCCATTAGAAAATGCAGACTTGATCGAATTTAAAAAAAATCTAAGCCCTAATTTGCTAAATATTTTTTATACTCTTGAAATACATTCAGTTGAAGTTTCTTCCAATAATGCGGATGTAGTCGAAGTAAAAGCTTTATATATTGTCAAGCCATCAAAGGCTGGAGCTTCAACGGATTTTGATTATAAAGGAAAGTTGATTCAACTTGAAGCTCCAAATTTCCAAGTGATTCCCATGAAAGATAAAAGTAAAGATTTTTACATTCTTAATCAATCAGTAAATAAGTCATATCTCTCCATGTTTTTAGTGGTTGGGTTAATACTTGTAGCTTTTATAACAATTCTTTGGCAGTGGAAAAAAAGAAAAAGAAATTTTAAAAAAAACAATAAAGACCCAATTGCTATAGATAAAAAAATGTTCAGCGAGAAATTTGAATTAGCTACTAATCGTCAAGACTACGAAGAGATATATGCCTTAAAAGAAAAATGGCTTAAGCATATAATTGATCCCTCGCCAGCTTATCAAGATTTTTTTAAAACAATGGATCAACATCAGTTTAAAAAAAGTTGGACTGATGGTGATCTAAATGAAGTGAAAGAATTTTTTGATATTATACGAGGGAGTTTAAGTTGAATTTCGAATTCCAGCATATAAATTATTCCCTCTGGGGTATATTGGGTCTAGTTTTTTGGATCATTAGTTATATGTATTGGTTTAGGAAACCACAATTATTTATTCCTCCCAAATATAAAAAGAAAGAATTACCAATCTTTAGATCCATCTTTTTTGTGTTAGGGGTAGTCTCATGGCTCTATATCTCATTTGCTTTGGCTGGTCCGAGAAGACCAATGGGTATGGATAAAAATACTATCGATGTGAATGATATTTATATAGTTTTAGATTTATCACGCTCAATGCTGGCCGAAGATCTAAAGCCGAATCGTGTTGAGGCTGCAAAACAAAAAATTAAAGATTTTGTTGCACTTTTTCCAAAAGACAGAATCGGAATTGTTATTTTTGCAGAAAAAGTTTTTACTCTCCTTCCTCTCTCGACAGATCTAGAGTTGATCAAAAAAATGGTCGATCAGATTAAGTTAGGCCCGCTGGGTGATGGAACAAATATTGGAGATGCACTAGCTCTGGGGGTTGGTCGCTTGCTTCAGTCACAAGCTAAAAGTAAAATAATATTATTGCTTACAGATGGAGTCAGTAATGTTGGAACCCTAACCCCAATGCAAGCTGCTGAAATGGCTGCTTCGAATAATATAAAGATTTATACAATTGGGATTGGGGGAGATAAAGATGCAAAAATTCCCGTGGGAACTGACATGTTTGGTGCACAAAGATACCAGATTATTCCAGGTGGAAGTGTCGATGTGAAAGGATTGAGGGAAATTGCCGAAATGACCAAGGGAAAAGCCTATATGGCAAATAACAACAAAGCTCTTCAAAATGTTTTGGATGAAATTAATAGAATGGAAAGAACACAAATTGAACATTCAGGAAGAATTATTTATCAAGAATTATATTTTAAATATTTATTGATAGGTATACTCCTTCTAATAGCGACTGAATTATCGCGAAGGATTTTCTTAAGGGAGGGGGTGTGAGTTTTGCTAATACCCAATATTTTTATTATGCCTTAGGAGCGATTTTATTGATTACAATAGTATTAAATAGACTTAATACTAATTATTTTAAATGGGTAAAGTCTTTTTGGTTTTATGAAAGGACTTTGATTAATCGCATTTCCTCGCTATTTTACTTGTTAGGTCTTTTTTTATTAATGCTTTCACTTCTAGATTTACGAGGCCCAGAAGTGAAAATTAAAGGAAATATACCAGATCAAAGGACAATAATAGTTTTAGATTCCTCTTATAGTATGCTGGCAGAAGACGTTAGGCCAAATCGCTTTGTAAAATCTCTTCAGCTTGCAAGACATTTTGTAAAAAAAGCAGCAGGACACCAAATATCAGTTGTCTTATTTTCCGATATTCAAAAGAGGCTTATTCCTTTTACAGATGACATTGATCTTATTGATTCAAGATTAGCGGCACTGGAGAGAGCAAATTCGGTTGCAGGGGGCTCTAATATATCCCAAGCAATTGAGGAAGCCATAGGTTATTTTGAATTTGATTCAAGTGATGATGATAAGTCTAAAACTGGTAATATTTTGGTTTTTACCGACGCTGAAGAAAGCGAGGGTGAGTTTAAAGTTGATATTCCCTCAAATGTAAATCTTGCAATAGTTGGAGTGGGAACTTTAAAGGGTGCCAATATACCACTACGCTTTGAAGATGGAAGTTTTAGAGGATATAAAAGTTATAAGGGTGAGCCCGTACTAACAAAGTTAGATGAAAATTATATTCGAAAAATTGGTAAAAATGTAAAGAGCTTTAAATATTGGATTGCAAACTCCTATTCACTTCCAACTGACGATATTGTAAATTTTTTTAGAGGTGCTTATACAAAAAAGCAGGGGCGTGGTGATTTAAGAATTCGACCAGTCTATTCTCATTATATTTTAATACCTGCGATCATACTCTATTGCATTTCCATTTTTCTGGGAAGGTTTGCCACTTTTAAAACGGCTAAAATTATTTTGGTCATATTTGCCACAATTTTCTCAATTCATAATACTATGGCCAGCAGTGAAGAAAGTAAAAATGAAAAAGACTTTACTCTTGAGATTAAAAAGGACCTTAGTTTAATCAAAGAGGGAAAGGCCGATAGGCAGTATATTTTAAAAGTTGCTGAAAAAATTCTTAAAAGTGGAGATGAGATAAGAGCTCAAGAATTGTATTCGGAATATGTAAAAAACAGTGATGATGATGAAATAAAATTTAATTATGCAACATCCCTGTTGAAGTCAAATAAGTTTCAAGAGGCATTGCCATTGGTTCAAGACTTGATGAAAAAATCAAAAGATAATGAATTGAAAAAAAAGTTAAAAAACAATCTGCTACTTAGCTTGGATGAAAACCGCCAGAAAGATAAAGAAAACAAGGATAATAAAGAAAACAAGGATAATAAAGAAAACAAGGATAATAAAGAAAACAAGGATAATAAAGAAAACAAGAATAATAAAGAAAAACAGGAAAACAAAGACAATCAATCTCAAAATAAAAATCCAAAAGATAATGGAAAAAAGCCTGAAGATAAGAAGTCTGATACTAAGTCTGGAGGCAAACCTGATGAAAAGCCCCAGGGCAAAAAGGATGATCAATCAAAGCCTGACAAAAAGAGTGAGGCAAAGGATGAAAAACAAGAAGATAAAGGTCAAAAAGATGAGCCTCAGACAATAGAGGAAAAAGAAAAAAAGATTGAACAAAAAAGAAAAATGGTAAAAACACCTGCAATGATAAAACAAATTTTAAGCGATGATCGCGAGCTACAAAAAAAAATGATGGATACAACAACAAATGAGCGTGGTGAACAAAAACCGAAGAGAGATTGGTAATGAATAAATGTAAAATGATTTTAATGGTTTTTCTTTTTTCGATTCTGGCAATCGTAAAAGCTGAAGATGTAAATGTTGATGTTAGTCCACCAGAGCCATTAGTTAATGAAAGTTTCTTTCTTACTTTTAGAATTAAAACAACTGGAAGTGAAGAGCCGTATATTTCTTTTACGCCAGTCAATGCAATTGTACAAGGTAAGAGGGAGCAAGGGGTTTCTATCTCTACAACTGTTATTAATGGAAAATTTACCACAAGTCGCGAGCAAGATGTAGTCTATGAGCTAATCTCGGAACGCCAGGGCGAGACTGTTATTAAAAATATAAAAGTTGAAATTGGTGGCAAGGTTAATCAGGTGAAAGATGTTCACATAAATGTTTTATCATCTCCCAAAAGAGTTGCCGATACCTTTATGGAGGCACAAGCTTCCAAGACAAAAGTGTATTTGGGTGAAGGAATAGATGTAAATTATTATCTCTATTTTAAAACTTCAATATCAGCAAACGACGTTAAGGAGTTTCCCAAGTTAAATAAATTTATAAAAAGATTCCATCATGTCAATTCACCTGTGGAGACAGTTCAATATAAAGGACAAGTTCTAAAAAGAATTCTAGCCTATTCAGCTAGACTTTATCCAGAAAAGGTGGGGAGTGCTGTGTTGGATCCAATGACAATCTCAGTTCAAATTATTGAAAATGATTTTGGCAATGCATTTGGAAGTTTTGGAATGGGTTCACAGCGTGTAAAAAACAAAGATCTTGCTTCACCTAGAATTGAAATTGAAGTAATGCCTCTGCCCTCTGAAAATGTCCCCGCAGGATTTACAGGTTTAGTTGGGGAGCATGAATTTTCACTTAATATACCCAAAAATAAATATCTCGTTAATGAGCCAATCGAGGTAAAGCTTGAGGTTAAGGGAAAAGGTGCTTTGGAAAATATGGATGCACCTGCTATATTTACGGATAATAATTTAGAGCAATTTGATACGAAATCAGATGTAACCGAAATAAGTACTCAATCTGCAAAAAAAACGTTTGAATACACTTATCTGGCAAGAGCGCCTTTAGGAATAAAAGCTAGAGAACTAAGCCTTGCATATTTTGATCCTAATTCTGGAAGATATATTGAGAAAAAAATAAAAATTCCAAATCTTGAAGTAAGTGGGGGAAGTTTTCAGTCAAATGCCAACAATTCAGATCAAGCTGCGGCCGAAAAAAATAAAGCACAAGCCTCTAATGAAGAAGAAAGTTTGATTTCACGCATACTTGGATACGGCCATGAAACTAAAAAAGAAATTGATAAAAACACTCTTGGCATTGTAGGGCCGAGTTTTAGAAATGATTCGAAATTAACTGATAGGTGGATAGATATTTTTAATATTCTGTTGTTGGTAATTGGTATAACAATTGGAGCAATGTTATTTGTAACTAAAAAACAAAATATTGATAAGGAGTTATACTCTATTGTTCATAAGGAAATTAAGAATATGAAGCAGCATGGTCTTAATTATTCTGACTTATTTAAAGTACTTTCAGCTTTGGATAAGCAAAATAAGATGGCCGTTGGAGGAGTGTCGATAAATTCTATCATAGAAGAGAGCAACCTTAGCACTGATGCCAAGAATTATTTTAAGTATTCAATTTTGTCTTGCGAAGAGAAAAACTTTGGAATAAATAAATTAGAAAATAAACTTAATTTTGAAAATAAATTTTTCAAGGAACTGATGAAAGCCTTATGATTATTATTAAAAGCCTTGAAGAATTAATTACGAAATATCAGGAAGAGTCAATTGAAGTAACGATTGGCAACTTTGATGGCGTGCATATGGGGCACAGAGAGTTTTTGTCGCGAATTCACTTTGATTGTAAGTTAGCTAATGCCAAGTTTGTCGTAGTCACTTTTGTGCCACATCCATCGCAAATAATTAAAGCCCAGACTGGTTTTCTTCTAAATACTTTCATCGAGAGACGCGAGTTGCTAGCTCAGTGTGGAGTAGATTATTTATTGGAACTAGATTTCACTAGAGATTTTAGCTCACTTTCGCCAGAGGATTTTTTTAAAAGACATATTTTCATATACTCAAATATCCAAAAAATTTTTTTAGGCCATGATTTTTCTTTTGGAGCTAATAAATCTGGAGACTATAAACTTGCTAAAAACCTATGTGAAAACGAAAACATAAGTTTGATATTACAAGAAGAATTTCGCTGCGATAATGAATCTATTTCTTCTAGCATTGTAAGAGCTGAATTATCAAATGGAAACATTGAAAAGGCTAATCTTTTTTTGAGTCGACCTTACTTTCTTTCTGGTCGAGTAATTAAAGGCCAAGGGCGGGGGAAGCAAATTGGGTTTCCTACAGCTAATTTAGATTATGATAAAGATTTACTTATACCTCAACTAGGAGTCTATGTTACACGAACAACAATTTTGGGAATGACTTATAATTCTGTTACAAATATCGGGATTAATCCAACCTTTAATATGGGGATTATCATAAATGTTGAAACACATTTATTGGATTTTAGTCGTGATATTTATGGTGAAGAAGTTCGGGTTGTTTTCTTAAGAAAGCTGCGAAATGAAAAAAAGTTTACAAGTGTTAATGAGTTAATTGATCAAATTAGCTTAGATATAAAATCTACTAAAGATTATTTTAAAAATGATTAGATTGGCATTAATTGGAAAGTCTATTCAGCATTCAAAATCACCAGAAATCTATAAGAGGTTATTTAAAACTGAAGTTGAATATGAATTACTTGATTATAATCAAGAGAGCCTTATCCCAACTGCAAAAGAGCTTTCACTGCGATTTAGAGGAATTAATATTACGAGCCCCTATAAAAAGTATTTCATTAATCAAGTAAAACTAACTCCAAATGCAGAGCTTGTTGGAGCAATAAACTGTTTGAGTTTCAAGAACAATCTAATCGTTGGGGAAAATACTGATTTTTTGGCAATTATAGAAATCCTAAAAAAGAAAATTAAAAATTATGGAAAATTGAGTGTGTTGGTCTTGGGTGATGGAGTCATGGCCCAGCTTACTTTAATTGCCCTAAAAACTTTAAAAGTCGAATTTCGCCAGATTTCAAGAAAAACAAGTGACAATTTTGATCAGATAAATTTAGATGAAGCCTTTGAAAATCTTTTTAATAATCTCAATCAAAAGTTGGTGATAAATACCTGCTCAAGAGATTTTATATTCAAAGGAATCATTGATAATAAAACTTGCTTTTGGGATTACAACTACGATTTTGCTCCTCACCAAAATTATCTAGGTAATCTTTGTCTCAATTTCGAAGACGGCCTTGAATTACTTGAGCTACAAGCTCACTTTGCCATTGCCTTTTGGTCAGATTCTATTGGTGAATTAAATAACTAAAATCTAAAGAAGAAAATTTGTTGTTCCGATAAGTCTTTAAAATATCGAAAGCTTTTTTTGGAACTTTAAAACCTTATGTTTAGGAAAGAATTTGTAGACGTAATTACTAAGACAGGAATGGTTCCAATAAAGGACTTAAGGCCTTTAATTATTGATAAAGATCTTCTTGTAATTTCTGAGCTTGGTTTATTACAATTTAAATTTTTTGATGATATTCGTTTTGCAAAACAATTAGCTGAAAATTTTGGACTTACTTATATCGATCTCTCTAAAGCAAAAATCCCCGAAAGGATTTTTAAGATTGTCAAAAAAAGCGAAATTATAAAATATAGAGCTATTCCAATTCAAAAAAATGCCAAAGCGGTAAGTCTAGCAATTTTTGATCCATCACTCGTAAAGCTGCAGCCAGAGCTACAAGCAGTTTTTCAATATCCCGTAGAATTTATTCTTACTAGCCTTTCCTCATGGGCAGATATGTTTTCCAGAGTCCCAGAGAGCATTGAAGATGTATTGGAGACGATAAGAGAAATTAAAACTGATCTAAAGAAAGAAGAGAATATAAATGAAGAAGATATTGGCGATGATGTAATTCGATACGTAAATAGAATATTGGCTGAAGCATTTGTTAACAAGTGTTCTGATATTCACATTGAACCCTATGAAAACAATTTTAGAATTCGATACCGTCAAGATGGAAGTTTAGTTGAAGCTGCAAAACCTCCAAGAGCTTTAATGTTGCCAATTATATCTCGAGTTAAAATTCTCTCCCAAATGGATATTTCTGAAAGAAGAAAACCACAAGATGGGCGTATTAAGTTAGAGGTTGGAGGAAAACCTATTGATTACCGAGTTTCCTCATTACCAACACTATTTGGTGAAAAAGTAGTTCTTCGATTATTAGATTCATCTAATCTTCAGCTTGATATGACAAAGTTGGGGTTTGAAGAAAAACAGTTGTCAATATTTAAAGAAGGCATTTATCGGCCTTATGGCATGTGTCTGGTAACGGGACCCACTGGGTCGGGAAAAACGACAACTCTTTACTCTGTTTTATCAGAACTTAACACAATCGATAGCAATATCTCCACCGCAGAAGATCCTATCGAATTTAACTTGGAAGGAATCAATCAGGTTAACGTAAAAAAAGATATAGGACTAACCTTTGCTGCTTGTTTGAAGGCTTTTCTTAGACAAGATCCGGACATTATTATGGTGGGAGAAATACGTGATGGAGAAGTTGGAGAAATTGCTATTGAAGCAGCCCTAACTGGACATTTGGTTTTATCTACTCTTCATACAAACGATGCACCTAGTACGGTTACTCGTTTAGTAAATATGGAAATAGAACCGTTTCTTGTTGCAGCTGCCCTTAACGTTGTCGTAGCACAAAGATTGTGCCGACGAATCTGTAAAGAATGCAGAGAGATAGATACAACTGTAACTCAGGAGATGTTGGTATCCTGTGGAATATCTCCAGCATCTGCTGCAAAGATCACTGTATACAAGGGGAAAGGTTGCATCACTTGTAATGAAACTGGATATAAGGGAAGAGTTGCAATTTATGAAGTATTAGAGATGACGGCTGCACTAAAGGAAATTGTTTTGCGAAATGGCTCTACTGATGAAATAAAGAGACAAGCGATTAAAGATGGAATGAAAACTTTGAGAATGTGTGCGCTTACAAAAGTTGCACAGGGACTAACAACTATTGACGAAGCAGTTTCAAATTCTGCTTCTGATAAAATGTAGGTAAAAAATGAGTGATGAATCTAATTCAAACAGTATGAAGTCCTCAACCAAAATAACTCAAACTGGAACAGCTCAATCAAATGGAAATGATTCATTAAAAATTCAACAACTTTTCAAGTTGATGGTTGATAGCAATGCCTCAGATCTTCATGTTACATCTGGAACATCTCCTGGATTAAGAGTTCATGGTGAAGTAATTAAAGTTAAGACAGCGCCGCTTACCGGTGAAGATACCAAGAGACTAATATATCAAATTCTTTCCGAAGAACAAAAAAATGAATTTGAAAAAAAACTAGAATTAGATTTCTCATTTGGTATAAAAGGGCTAGCTCGCTTCCGTGCAAATGTATTTAATTCAAAGGGAGCAGTCGCCGCTGTCTTTCGGATTATTCCAAGTATAATTCCAGATTTTAAATCACTTAACTTGCCAAATGTTTTACTTAAAATGTGTGATGCCTCAAATGGTCTCATTTTGGTTACGGGACCTACTGGATCCGGTAAATCAACTACATTGGCAGCATTGATAGATTATTTAAATCAAAATGAATCAGGGCATATTATTACGCTCGAAGATCCCGTCGAATTTGTTCATTCTCATAAAAATTGTCTAGTTAATCAAAGAGAAATAGGGACAGATTCTTTAACTTTTTCTAGTGCACTTAAAAGTTTGCTCCGCCAAGATCCAGATATAGTGCTTGTTGGTGAGTTAAGAGATATGGAAACTATTGAAGCAGCCTTAACTATTGCAGAAACTGGGCACTTGGTTTTTGGTACACTACATACGAATTCCTGCGTTCAAAGCATTAATCGAGTAATAAATGTATTTCCAGCACACCAACAAATTCAAGTTAGAACCCTACTCTCATTCGTGCTCCAAGGGATAGTTTCTCAGCAGTTGATTGCAAAGTCTTTTGAAAAAGGACGTGTTGCTGCGATGGAAATAATGTTGCCAACTATTGGTATTAGAAATTTAATTCGTGAAGATAAGTTACATCAGGTTTACTCTCAGATGCAGATAGGTCAGGAAAAAACTGGAATGATAACTATGAATCAAAGCTTACGAAAATTTGTTGAAGCTGGAACGATAACTCCTGAGGTTGCGATGTCATATTCTAATGCCCCTGATGAATTAATGGCACAGTTAGGGATTAAAGGAAAATAGATGGGTGTTTTTAAGTACGAAGGTGTTGATAGCGCTGGGAAAAAATCAATAGGCCAAATTGAAGCCTCTTCAGAAAAAGAAGTAAGAAGATCACTGCGCCTACAAGGAATTCGTGTTAAGAAAATAATGCCACCAAGTTTCTTGGAGTTTGATTTTGGTATTTGGATGGTGGAAAAAGGGTTAGCTCAAGCTATTGCCCCTAAAGATTTAGGAAATTTTACTAAGCAGCTTTGTATAATGGTTGGCGCAGGTGTTCCCATTTTACAGACATTAGAGATTCTCTACAGGGCCGAAAAAAACCCCACCTTAAAAGCTGCTATAAAAAAAATTGCTGCAGAAGTTGGAGAGGGGAAAACTATTGCTGAGGCAATGGAAGGTCAAAAAGGCTTTGATAAGTTATATTGCAATTTAATAAAGGCCGGTGAAGCTGGAGGTATTTTAGAGCAAATTTTAAAAAAACTTTCAGTACACATGGAAAAACAAGAAAAAACAAAAGCTCAAATTAAATCTGCCATGATGTATCCCACTATTGTTTGCCTAGTTGGTGCTGTCGTTATTTGGGCAATGATGGTTTTTGTCGTTCCACAATTTACAAGTATGCTTAAAGAAAATAATCAGGATATCCCATGGATTACTAAGTTTGTTATAGATACTTCTGATTTCTTTGGAAAATATACAATAATCATGGTTCCAGGATTTTTCATTGGAATTTCATCTTTTATTTCCTATATACGTACGCCAATCGGGAAAATTTTTTGGGACAACCTGAGTATGAGGTTTCCAATTTTTGGCAATATTATCATTAAGGGCAATTTAAGTTCTTTTTCAAATACCCTGGCCACACTTCTAGGAGCTGGGGTTTCTCTAATAGAGGCTCTTGATATTTGTATTGAAACACTTGATAATGGAGTGATAGCTCGAGATATAAAAGAAGTGAAGAAGAAAGTTGTGGAGGGTAAAACTCTGACTGAACCCTTAAGTAAAATATCCTATTTTCCAGAAATTGTAACTCAGATGATTCGCGTAGGTGAACAAACGGGTCAGATTGATCAAATGCTTTTAAGAGTTGCCGAGGTTTTTGAAGATGAAGTTGATAAACTTGTGACTAATATGACTAAGTTAGTGGAGCCAATGATCATTGTAGTACTCGGGGGGATCATCGCGACCATTTTAATTGCCATGTATCTTCCGATGTTTATGTCGGCAGGAGCGTAAGTTGTTAAAAATCTGAAAGAATCAGGGGGGGAAGGAATTTTTTATTGGATTTAAGAGAATAGTGTTAACATTAAGAAATAAGAAAATATTGTTTAATAAATATTATTTTTGAAACTCTTAATGTTTTATGAATAATAGATATTAGATTATAAAATTTTTGCCAAATCTTAATTTTGGCATATCAAAGGAGTCACTATGAAGAAATGGTTATTGAAAAACCCCAGTGGGTTTACGCTCGTTGAACTTATGGTCGTTGTCGCAATTATCGGTATTTTATCTGCTATTGCGGTTCCAAACTTTAAGAAATACCAGGCTAAATCAAAGCAATCAGAAGCTAAAATTCAATTGGCAGCCGTTTACAATGCTGAAGTTGGTGCTCAAGCGGACTACGATACCTTTGCTACTTGTATAGCTGATATTGGTTATGAGACTCCTCCTAAAGGATATTATTTGGTAGGATTTTCAGCTACGGAATCAACTTCTGCAGGTATTATTACTGGTCGATCTGGTACTTGTGGAGGTACTTTTAACGTTGCACCTACTCAACAACTGCAAGCCATTTCTGGTGTAGTGCCAGCTGCAAGTGATCTTAGCTCAACTGCTCCAACCAACACTACGTTTGTAGCTGCGGCCGCTGGAAATATTGCAGGTAAGGGTGCTTATACTATGGATAAATGGACAATAAACGAAGGCAAATCTCTTAAGAATTCACAAATCGGCTACTAATATATTTTTTAAACAAGCCCACTCAAAAAGTGGGCTTGTTTTTTTCAAAGTGATATTAATTTATTGTATTCAGTATCAAATTCTTTTTTGCTCCACTCTTCTTGCTTAATTTTTTTATTCAAAAAAATATTTAGATCTTCTTTGCACTTTTCCCCTTTGTGTTTTAAGCAAAATAAATATGAAAAAGCAAATATCCTGATTTCATTGCTTCCAAACTCAAGTTTTAAAGTAGATTGATTCTGAAATGTTTTTCTGATTTCATTAAATACATTATCTTTCTCCCCCATTTGATCATACAGAAACATTTTGTAAAAAGAAGAAGATGCTGTTTGAGGCTCAAGTGCGTTTATAAGTGAGATTTTATTTTTAGTACTGAGTTTTACATTTTTAAAGTAAATTTGAGAAAATATCAAAGTAAGATAAGGATCATCGTGATTCCATTCCTTTAATCTTGAAGCTAGCTTATAGGCTTCAGCTATATTGCCTTCTTCAAGATAATTCATTGCCATTATTCTTGTAGATTGGGGAGTCGCTTCATGAGAGTGGCTGAAAGTCCAAAGTTTCTTATCGCTAAGATAGATTTGATTGAAGTTGAATGTAAAGAGAATAAAAAATAGTAGTAGTAATATCGAAAAAAATAAAACATTTTTATTAATTTTTTTGATCAAAATAGCTAAGAGTATAAAAAAAGAAAAAAGTGGAAGTAATAAATATGAATCCATGGCAAAGACATTTGTTGTTTGAATTGTGACTGGAGCTAGAGCAAGAAAGAAAATAAATATTGGGTAGAGCAGAGTTAACTTCTTTGATAAGATAATTCGATAAATTGAAAAAATTAGTATCGCTAGAATTATAATACCCAATAGATTTTGGAATGATCCTGTGTAGTGAGGAGTGGGAAGTACAGAGAATGGATTCAATAGCTGGTAGAGGTAGCGGCCAATTTCTAGTAACAAATAACCTATTGGATTTTCGAGAGTACTAACAAATTTACTCACGCCCATTGAGGCTAAAAGATAATTGTGTGAGTAGTAATATAAGTTGAGTGAAATTATGACTATTGCTATAAAAAACAAGGGTAGTAGTAATTTGAAATTAATTTTAATTTTTTTTATATAATAGTAAAAAACAACAGAGAGAGGCCAAAATACTAAAAGTGGTTGTGAAAGGCATGAAAGTAAGTAGTTGAGACAAATAAAGATGATATGCTTTAGTCGGAGCTTTTTAAAATATTGAAGGAAATACCTAGTTGCAATCAATATAAAAAAATAAGCGAGTAAATGTTTTCTTGCTGCTATCCATGAAACGGATACAGCTGTAAGAGGGTTGAATGCTAAAAGAGAAATTAGCAAAAATCTAATTAGGTAATTTCTATTGAAAAATTTTAAGATCCTATAGCTTTCAATTAAAGATAAAAACCAAATTAATAAATTAGTAAAGTGATAAGAGTAGTTGGAAAATTTTTTTTTTATTTGGATATCAAAAAGATATGAAAGGTCTCTAATGGGCTGCAGGTCTAGTATTTTGCCAGTTAATACAAAGTTAAAATAATCACGGATGTTTTTGATTTTTAAAAGTGGGTTTATAAGTAATTTGTCATCGTAGTCAAGTAGGGAGTCAGATATAATTAAGCGTGAATAGGTAATGAACAATACAATTATAATGAATGAAAAGAATAAGTATTCATTTCGAGCTTTAAGAGTTTTCATTGTTTCCTCGTTTTTGCCCGAAAGGCTTTCCATGCAATTGGTGCCACATAGATGCCATTTTGAATAATATATTGGTCTCCATTTAAATCTTTAGTAGCACAATCTTTATTTGAGATTTTATTATTTCGATTTAAACAATCAAGGTCAATTTCTGCTTTGATTGAATAGCGATGCTCTTGGATTTTAAAACCAATTAAAGTGTTTGGAGGGTAGCGAGTTTGAAAATCATCTAGGATTTTTAAGGCAAGTGTGAGGTTGCCAGCTTGTGCCTCTAGTCTCGAAAAAGTATTTAAAGTTATTGGCGAACGATCTTTTAATTCTATTAGATGTTTATAAATACGATAGGACTCTTTGAAATCATGAGCTTCAAAGTAAAAATGAAAACCAGCATCTTTGTAAAGCTGTAAATTGTTGGGAAAAAGTTTTAAACCTTTTTGGTAAATTGTCGATGCTCCGGGAATATCATCTTTAATTATGGAGAGATACATCCCTCCAAATGAATAATTTTCAAAAAAATCTGGCTCAAGAAGCGAGATAGTATTAAAGCGTAGAAACATCCATGAGTTTAGATCTTTTTTTTTATAATGATCTATATCACTTTCAATAATTGTCGAAATCCACATAATAGAAGAGATTAATCTTTTGTAGCCCAGATTGAACTTGGAGAGAAAGGCATCATTTAAATTAATCCCGCTGTCTTGTTTACTAATAAAAATAAATGGCTTTTCATATTTTTTTCCAGCTAAGTAAGAAGCAGACAAAAAAGCTAAGGCAATCAAAATCAAAATTGTATTACTAATTTTTCGACTATTTTTCATATGTGTATATAATATATCACTATGATAACTTTTAATCACGTTTCTAAGAAATTCAAATATCATTTTTGGGATAAAGAATATCTGGCCCTTGATGACATAAGTTTTCACATAAAGGAAGGAGACTTGGTCGGGTTTTTAGGGGCAAATGGAGCGGGTAAAACGACATTAATTAAAATATTAATGGATTTTTCTCGTCAAGATTCTGGAGTTGTTAATTTTTCTAAATCACTGGGCCATGACTTATTAACAATTAAAGCAGCAATTGGTTATTTGCCCGAACGTGCTTATTTATACCCTCATTTAACAGGACGTGAATTTTTACAATTCATGGGGGAAATAAGTGAGATCAACAAAACTGAAGTGGCAAAATCAATCGATTATTGGGCAGATAAGATGCAATTGTCTTATGCTATTGATAGACGTATTAAAAGTTACTCCAAAGGTATGCAGCAGCGATTAGGCTTTGTAAGTGCTCTCATGCATTCACCGAAATTTTTAGTTTTAGATGAACCTCTTTCTGGCTTGGATCCAGTGGGAAGAAGGGATTTTAAAAAAATTCTCAAGCAGCTCAATAATGACGGTGTAACTATTTTCTTTAGTAGTCATATTGTCTCTGATGTCGAGGAAATTTGTAATAAAGTGGTCTTCATAGAAAAGGGAAAACTAATCTACGAGGGCAGTATTGATCATTTATTAGTAGAGCATAGTAATGATCTATACTTGTTTAAATACATTTTAGATGGAAAGCTAATTATTAACCACGTAAGAGAAAATGATAAAAATCAAGAGTTGGAAAGATTAATATCTTTAAAAGCAAATATTTTAGAAGTAGAAAAAGAAAAACCAAATCTTGAAGAGATTATTTACAAGATTAAAAAATGAATCATATATTTATTGTAGCTAAATATACATTTATTGATGTTTATAGAAGTAAGGTAATGAATAGTCTTTTTTTTCTTGCAGCAGGACTAGTTGCTTTAACTTACGTTGCTTCAGAATTTGCTTATGGTGCGCCAGCGAAAATTGCCCTAGATTTTGGGTTTGGTATAACTTCAATAATTAATATAATGCTTGCTATTTTTATAGGGGCAAATATTTTAAGTAAAGAAATTGAGCAAAAAACTCTTTATATGATAATTTCCAGAAAAATTTCGCGCTCTTCGTTTTTAATTGGAAAAATATTAGGTCTCTCAAGCGTGCTTTTAATTAACTCGATCACGATGGGAATGCTTTCAATATTTATTTATGTTTTTTTGGGGGGAGTTTTTCAAGGTTTAATGATTTGGGCAATTGTTTTTTCATTAACAGAAGCCTTAATTATCTTGCTCTTTTCAGTTCTTTTTTCACTTGTTACCAATTCTACGATGGCTATTATTTACTCAGTCGGATTATTTATTGTTGGTCATGCTCTGAATGAAACCTCAAAAATATTTATTGTAAAAACAAACATGTTTTTTAAATATGTAATAGAACTAAGTTTTTTCTTAGTTCCAAGTCTATATAAGTTAAATTTAAAAGATTTTTTATTATATAAGCAGTCAATCGATCTAAACTATTTATTGGGGATTCAGTTTTATTCGATTTCTTATATGTGCGCTTTAACTATTTTTATTTCACTAATATTTAAAAACAAAAACTTGGATTGAAATTTGAATGCTATCTTAACTGTTTTTTCAATTGCATTCGGACTTGTAGTAGGCAGTTTTTTAAATGCACTTATTTATAGGTTGCCACGAGATATTAATGTTGCCCATCCTCGATCGAGTTGTCCAAATTGTAAAAAATTAATCTATTGGTATGAAAATATTCCAGTTTTGAGTTTTATCTTTTTAAGAGGTAAATGTTCTGGCTGTGAAACAAAAATATCTTTTCAATATCCCTTAGTTGAATTAGTTGCGGGAATTTTTGCAGGTTTAATAGCCCCAAGAGATCTTGTGTTAATAGAAGTTTTAAATTTTCTCTTTTTCTTTGGAATATTTTCTGCGTTTTTAGTGCACTTTATAGTTGATATAAAGCATCAAATTCTTCCTGATTCTGTAAATATTTATTTGCTAATTCTTTTTTTTATTTGCTCATTTTTGATTCATCCTTGGACTTATTGGTTGATTGGCGGTGCTGTTGGCCTTGGATTCCCATTATTGGTCAGTTGGATTTTCTACCTTTTAAGGGGCGAAGTTGGATTAGGTGGGGGAGATATAAAACTTTATGCTGTTTTAGGTATATATCTTGGTCCATTTGGTATAATTCAGAATATTTTCTTAAGTTGCTTCTTAGGCGCCATTGTTGGCTTAATTTTATTGGCTTCTAAGTTAATTAAAAGAGAGAATCCAATTCCTTTCGGCCCATTTATTTTGATTATTGGTGGATTGCAGATTTTTGCGGATAAGTGGTTTAGTCATCTTCTAAGATATATTCCTTGATCAGATTTATTTATTAAATGTATAATTTTAGAAAGTGAAATCCTAATAAGGCATAAAGTTGGCTATAAAAAAAATATTTGAATCTATTAAAGAGACAATTACCGATGCCATTTATTTAGGCCCAAAGGGAATAATTGGAATTGATATTGGTCTCTCTGCTATAAAGATGGCAGAAGTGAGCCTAAGTGCTGAGGGTAGTTATAAAATTATGAACTACTCCTCCATACCTTTACCTGAAGGTGCCATAATTGAAGATGAAATACAAAAAGAAGACGAAATACTTGCAGCACTTCAGGCTGGATTAAAAGAGCTTAGAAGTGGAAATAAATTTGCTTGCGTAGGTCTCTCTGGTGCCAATACTCTTATAAAAAGGCTTCAACTTGCAGGCGGAACCGAAGAAGAAATCGACGATCAAGTTAGTTGGGAAGCTGAGCAATACCTTCCTTTTCCAATTGATGAAGGCAA
This sequence comes from Bacteriovoracaceae bacterium, assembly GCA_947448205.1. Taxonomy (GTDB): domain Bacteria; phylum Bdellovibrionota; class Bacteriovoracia; order Bacteriovoracales; family Bacteriovoracaceae; genus Bacteriovorax. The sequence goes on along the minus strand of CANFNL010000031.1, from coordinate 1,384 downwards.
CATCGCTTTTAGTGTTGTTGGGGAAAATCAAGGAGGAGGGGTTGATGTCATAGTCGGTGCTGCTAAAAAATCTACGGTAACTGCTTTTAAAGATATTGTTGAGCGGGTAAATCTAAAAGTTAAAGTTGTTGATCTTGGTGCGGCAGCTACTTTAAATGTTTTCGAAAGTGCACTGGGTGAAGAGTTTAAGAGATCTGATAAAACTTGGATACTCATGGATCTCGGAGCACAGAAAACTCACTTCATGATTTATAAAAATGGTGTTTTAGTCTTTTTCAAAGAAATAAATATTGGTGGATTAACAATTACAGAAGAAATTCAACGCCACATGGGTGTTAATTATGAAGAAGCCGAAAGTTTAAAAATTCATGGTGATGGAAATGGAAATATACCAGAGGAAATTATTGAGATTATTAATCAAGTCCTCGATAGTTTTTTTGGAGAACTTAAAAAAACTATCGATTTTTGGGTTAGTTCAACATCTGAAGAATCCTTCGATGGTTGTTATTTGACAGGTGGGGGAGCCCAGGTTCCAGGCTTAATTGAAGCGCTTCAAGAATTATTGGAGACGGAAGTTCAAGTTTTTAATCCATTTTCTTCCTTTAGCTATAATAAAAATAAAATAAGTGAAGAACTTATTGATGAAATTGCTTTCAGAGGGGTTTGTGCAATAGGCTTGGCCATGAGGAGTATTCCGAAATGATTGAGTTAAACCTACTCGAGAAAAAAGAGCCATTTAAATTGCCCGTAATGCTCGGGGTGGATTTAAATAACCTCAATATTAAGATGATTGGGGTGGCTATGTTTATCTACTATGTTCCTGAAATTTTTGTAAGAAACAATTTTGAAGAAAAAATAAAATCAGAAGAAGCTGCTTTGGAAAAAATCACTAAAGATAATAGTAGATTAACTAAAGAAGTTGGAAAAAATGCCAACATTAAGATCCAATTAGAAGCCTACAATAACCAAGTAGAAAAACTAAAGGTTCGGTCTGCTCAGGTTGATGAAATTTTAAAGATTAGAACTAATCCAAAGAAAATTTTAGAAAAAATTGCACGGAGTATTCCTGATGATTTATGGTTTGATCAATTAAAAATTAATGAAACTAAAGAAGTCACTATAATTGGTGGCTCATATAGTCCAAGAAGTATTGGTGAATTCATAAATGTTATTAACGATTCACCATATTTTGGAAGTAGTATTACTCCTGTCAAACAAGAAAATAAACAAGAAAACTTAGACGGCCAAACCACTAGTTTTGAAAGCTTCGAACTGAAAGGCAAAATTAAGAACTATGACATGAGGTCGAAGTAGTTTAATGGAAAAAATACTTAAAAATATTCATTGGTTAATAATTGCAATAGCTTTGTATAATATTGGTGAT
>CANFNL010000030.1 GCA_947448205.1 Bacteriovoracaceae bacterium | reverse complement strand
TGATTGACTTGAATAGGACTTAGGTAATTAAAATCTGAAATAGAAAATGCTAGATTAACTTTCACTAAAATAATCCTTTTGCATGCATTAAGCTTAATGATGTTAAGAGCGAATAGATTAAAAGATATTGCGCAGTTTTCGCCAGCGCCTGGTTCATCTTTTGATCAATTGGATTTTTTAGCAGATGAATCCAGTTTTTAGTGAAAATTATCGGCAAAGCCGTCAGTGGTAATAGCCAGGTGAGATGATACATCAGGGAAGCCAAAAAAATCACTATCGAAGAAGATATAATAAGGCTAACACAAAGTTTTCGCTGAAACGCTTCACCGTATTTAACTGCTAAAGTTCTTTTTTTTGTTACTCTATCAGTTTTGATATCTCGAAGATTATTGATTGCTAAAATAGTAGCTGAAATAAATCCTGGTCCCATGCCAAAAAAAAGTGCCATAAGGGAGAAGTGATGAGTTTGTAAAAAATGAGTTCCAGTCACTGCAATTAGACCAAAAAAAATAAAAGCGGCAATCTCTCCAAGACCATTGTATGAAAGAGGGAAGGGGCCTGCGCTATATCCGTAAGCAAAATAAAGAGAGAGAAAGCCGATGAGCATAATAAATGGGCCACCAATAATCATTAAGTAAATGCCTAAAAAAAAAGCTACTGCCAAAACTAATATCAATGCCCGCTTCATTTGAATTGAGGGAATTAATCCAGCCTGAGTAACTCTTAAGGGACCTAGCCTATCGGCCGTGTCTATTCCTTTTTGAGCGTCGAGGTAATCATTGGCAATATTACTTGCAAGTTGCAGAAGTAGGGCACAAAGCAGAGTTAAAATGGCTACGTTGGTATTAATTTGAGCCTGCTCAAAATAAGCTATGCTTAAGCCAAGTATCACTGGCGAAATCGAAGCAAATAACGTTTTGGGTCTAGTTGCTAAAATCCAATTTTTTATCATAGCTTAATTGTCCTAAGTTGGTCGTAGACATCTTTATTGGTCTTATTATCGATAAAGATCTCTAGCAAACAGTGACCTTTATAGTTTTGCAATTCTTGAAATTTAGATTTAAATACTTTTTCATCATTCACACTTAAATAATGAATTCCTGCTAATTTTGCGGCGCTATCAAAACTCTGTCCATGAGGGCTAGTTATAAGATCAAGAACGTTTTTTTCCTTATGAATGGGAAGTAAAGTGAATATTCCACCCCCATTATTATTAACCAAAATTATTTTAAGTGGGATTTTTAAATCAAATAAAAAATAGAGCGAGTTTAAATCATGAATGAAGGCTACATCTCCAATGACCAAGAAAACTTCTTTTTGTGACCCATCAATAAAGCCTACACTTGAGGCAATAAAACCTTCAATACCAGAAACACCGCGATTAGTTGCAACGGTTATATTTTTTCTGTTCTCATAAGAGAAATAAGCATCAAATGAACGAACAACCGTACTATTGCCAATGTAGAGAATAGAGTCATTTTTAATCTGATCAATAATAATTTTACTTATCAATGGGTAAGCAAGAGGCCCATTGTCGATGAGTTCAATTTTTTTTCGTGTAAAATTTTTAAAATCCAAAGGCATTTTTTGTGGAATAAATTCATGGCCAACCAGATTTTGAGAAAGTGCTTTTAGCGTAGAGTTGATATCGGCATTTATTCGAATTTTTGTATGATGAGAGGGATCTTCTTTTTCAATGTTTCGGCTTAAAGTGATTAGGTTGATCGAGGGAACTTGCTTTAGAAATGAATAATAGTGTTTAGAAGTTAGTCTTCCTCCAATATGCAATATTGTGTCTGGTGGATTATGAATTAAAGCATCTTGTACTTCGGGATGATCAAAAGTGGGTAGGGCATTATCTGTTAAATTAAATTGATACTTAAGTGAACTAGAAACATCAAAATAGACTGTCCAATCGAGGAGTTTAATAAATTGAATAACTTCTTCATGATTTTCATGAGGATTTAAACTACCAATGACAATTAGTCCATTTTTTGTATTCTTTAAATAGACGGACAGATCCTCGAGATCAGTTTGTGTCGCAATCGTGCTTGAACTCATATAACGAGTACTAGGGCCTTCTCGTTTTATAAGATCTGCTGCAAGCTTAATATATTCCTCTGGCATAAACTTGACTGTGGCCTCTAGAGGCTCTCTAAAAGCACAATTAAAATGAACAGGTCCTTTTTGCGGATAGAGAGATTTATGAATTAAGTTTGAAAGTGAAGAGGTGAGTGCGAGGGGACTAATCTCAATTGAAGGAGCACCTAAATTCATTTCTCCTTGAACAAAGTTCCCATAAAATTTTGTTTGATCCATCGTTTGATTATCATCGCAAAAAGTGAGTTCTGTAGGGCGGTCAGCCGATAAAATAATGAGCGGAATATTTGATTTTTTTGCTTCGATGACAGCTGGCATATAATTAGCTAAGGCGGTGCCAGAAGTGCAGAGCAATACACATGGCATTCCAGAAGCCTTGCTGTATCCTAAGGCGCGATAGCCTGCAGCTCTTTCATCCATGCATATAAGAATTTTTATGTTTTCTTGGAGTTCACTATTTTCAGCAAGTGCCGCAATCAATGGAGCATTACGCATGCCTGGTGAAAGATAAAAGTGGGTAATTTTATTTTTTATAAATTCATCAATGATAAGTGATGACCAAAGGCGATTTATATTTTCAGTCAATAATTTATTCATGGTTAACTACCTTGAGAAATGGGTGCATTTTTGTTGCTGTTTCTAACCACTCTTCTTCCGGGTTTGATCCTTCAACAATACCTGCACCTGCAAAAAGGGTGAGGGTATTAATTTCTAACAGTGCCGATCGAATTCCTACAGCAAGCTCACTATATTGAGAACTTACAATTCCAATTGGAGCAGCATAATGATTTCTTTTGACAAGCTCTAATTCTATGATTTTATTTTTTGCTTTATCCCAAGGCAGTCCACCCACCGCCGGAGTTGGATGAAGCGAATTGACGAGATCTATCAAACTTGTAGAGGGCTTGAGGCTTCCCTTGATAGGAGCTGATCGGTGTTGAATATAAGGCAATTTCATAGTTTGAATAGGGGAGATTTCGATATTTTCAACTAGGGAAGAAAGTCTCTTAAAGATCTCTTTTGTGACTAATTCATGCTCGCGAATAAGTTTATCATTATTTGTTAACATTTCTTCAAAATACTGGTCTTCTTTAATTGTTTTTCCTCTTGGTGCGCTTGCTGCAAGGGATATGCTCTCAAAGAGTGAAGCTTTTATTGAAAACAATTTTTCTGGAGTTAGTGATATAAAAATTTCTTCAAAAGATTTCTGGTAATAAATAGCATAACTAGATTTTGCCTGATTATTTTTAGCTAAGAGTGTTTGAAAGACTGCCACAGCATCTAGAGGAGTATCATAAGTAAAAATTTTCTTTCTTGAGAGGACTATTTTTTCTAATTCTTTTTTTAAAAAATGCTGATTGCATTCTTCTATCATTGTTATCCATTGATCGTGTTCTGGAATTTCATGATAGCTCGACCAAGAGAGTATGTCGGGATCATGAGCGAAGGGATCTAAGAGATTATTAAAAAAAAGATTGCAAGAGGAAAAGTTTTCAGATTCTTCTGGTGCTGATATGATGATTTCCGTATTTTCACCTGAAGTTCTAAAGAGCCATTCTGGCAAAATAAATTCTGATTGTTTTGCGTTTTCTTCAAATAAAAAAGCGGCGATTAAATACAACTTAGGATTTTTTTGAATGAAGGCTTCATAGTCTTTTGATTTAACGATTTTACTTCTTCCAAGAGCTAAAAAAGTAGAGTCTTCATATTTTGATTTAAAATAAAATATCTTTTCTGCACATAAATAATTGAGCAGCTCACTAAGATCAAGTCTGGGGAGAGTTGTATGAAAAGTTGAATAGTCCTTAGCTCTATTTTTTTGTCTTAAGAGGTCATCAACTTGTGTAATTTGCTTCGTTAAAAATTCATCGATTTTCAAAAAGCCCTCGTCCCTGTTAATTTTTATCTCCAATATAGAGCATGGCTATGCCAAAGGTGAGAGATTGTTTTTTTAGGTTTTTAAATCCTGCATTTTTCATCAGCGCCAGGAATTCATCTCCGTACGGAAAATCTTCGACACTTTTATTTAAGTAGGTATAGGCATCTTTATGCTTAGAGACCAGGTTTCCGATTTTTGGCAGTAGATACCTAAAGTAAAAAAAATAGATGGCACGAACCAATGGATTTGTTGGAATAGCAAATTCCATGACCATAAGTCGACCATCATTTTTTAAGACTCGATAGATATCAAATAATGACTTTTGAGGGTCTGAGAAATTTCGAATTCCAAATGATATTGTTGTGAGGTCAAAGCTTGTATCGGCCGCAGGAATGGTGACACCATCGCCTAACATTAAAAATATTTTTTTATCTAGTTTTCTTTGTTTGACCTTTTCAATGCCTACATCAATCATCCCTTTAGATAAATCTAGCCCTGTTACTTTTTTGACTCGAGCATCTTTAACTAAGGTCAATGCAACATCACCAGTACCAGTTGCCAAGTCTAGAGCATTGATAGATTCTTTTTGTGGCAAGTGCTTAAGGAGTTTGTTGCGCCAATAAATATCAATTCCAAAAGAGAGGGTATGGTTTAAGAAATCGTAAGTTGAAGCGATTTCATTAAATATTTTATAAGACTCTTTTTTTCTTTCACTGATTTCATTGTTCATTTTTTTACTTCTTGTGTTTGGTATTTTTGTCTAAATATTAGTTAACTTGTTTTACCTTAAAGCTTATGGCCCTTGCAAGAATTGGATTTACAAAAATGATTGTATTTGTTAAGTTTTTAATGAATTTCAGATAGACAAACTCCGGGTATTTAATGATTACAGATTTTCTGGATTCACTTCCACCACAAGTCCTTGAGAGGTCTAAGAACTTAGATCTTAAAATTCGTTCGGTTAATGCTCACGAAGCCATTGACAAGATTCTTGCGCTTTCAGTGTTAAGAGGCGGTAAGCGATTAAGGCCACTTTTAACCTACCTTGTTGCCAATTTATTTAAAGTTGATTTTGACAAGGTCTTACCATTTGCCAGGGCCAGTGAGTTGGTTCATGCAGCTTCTTTGTCCCATGACGATGTTATCGATAATGCAACAATGAGAAGAGGGGCACCTTCAATAAATATACTTTCTTCCAACAAACGCTCAGTGCTTGCTGGTGATTATCTACTTTCATCAGTAATCGTTGATCTCTGCTCTTCTGGAGAGCTTGAATTGGTTAAGGAGATGTCTTTAGTCATCAAAGATCTCTCTGAAGGTGAGTGGTTGCAATTGGATCTTATCGAAAATCGTCAATACTCTCGAGAACTGATTAGAGAAGTTGCCCAAAAAAAAACATCTTCTGTAATGAGTTATTGTACTGTCGCTCCGGCGATTTTGGCGCAGTTACCATTAAATATCCAAACTCTCTGCCGTGATTTTGGTCAAAGTTTAGGTCTCGCCTTCCAACTGATTGACGATACTTTGGATTATTCTGGAAACTCACTTAAAGACCAAGAATTGGATTTAAAAAATGGAATTGTTAATGCTGTGGTTTTTGAAGCCCTATCGGCCAATGCTGACTTAATGAAGAGTTTTCAAGAAGGGGCCGACCTCTCACTTATCCTGGCCGATCTTAATATATTGCCGTATGTCGATATGATATCTAAGGAAGCAGAGGCTCAGCTTGAGCGAGCAGCAAATTTATTGATTGATTTAAAAAGTTTTTTAGCTACTTCAATTTATCTAAATAACGAAGCTGAGCTCAATGAGAACTTAAGTTATTTACAAATAATAATTTCTTATATGGCCTTACGTAAAAACTAACAAGGTCTCCAAAAAAATCGAGACCGTGTTAGTTTTAATCTTTTATCTTTTTTTATCTTTTTTTATTTTTATCTAGCAATACTACAACTCTGTCTTCCTCTCAAATCTGCTGAGCAGATATTAAGAGCTTTTGAGCAGGCTTCTCTTTTTACATCACTATTAATTGGTCCAAAGGCCCAAGCTGAATAGCTTTGTATAAACATCCCTGCAGGATCAAATCGGTTTGCTACACATTGCTCTGTATGCTCTCTTGGTGGTTGAGGATCATTTCTGTTGTTGATGAGTCCTTTATTAATGCAACGGGCACCGTAGCTGTCATGACGAGCGAGCTCACTCTTGCAAATATTGTCTGAAGCCATACACGCTTCATTTAGTGTTGCTCCTTGTGCTCTAAAGCTTCTTAGAGTTGATCCGAAATTATCGACTAGGTCTGTTTGGCAATTATATCCAGTTGGATATGGACTTGGGTAAGGATTTGGGTAAGGATTTGGATAAGGAGAAGGAGAAGGAGAAGGGGATGGAGATGGAGTATATTTTATTTCACAAATGGCACCATAATATCTTCCATAAGACTGAGCAGTTGATAGTGCTGTTTGGCAATCATAAATGGCCATGTCGCATGCAGCTTGCTTTGAGTAAGAAGTTCTGGTGAAAGTTTCAAATTCATAATTTGAACGTTGATCTTTAATAACAGTTGTACAAACTTCTGCGGCCACAATATTTGAGAGAACTAAAAAAAGTATACCAACGAGTGTTTTCATTATTTGCTCCAAGGATAGATCAATATTTGTTAATTATCACTTTCAAGTTCTACTTCATTATGAAAATGGGGTCTTGGACCAGGGTATCTTGGTTGTGAGCCTGGTTCATGTCTTGGAGGTTCACGACCTGGACCTCGGTTGGGACCGTGATCTGGTAGTCTTGGAAAATGTGGATCTCGCCCTGGCTCTCTCGGGTAATCTGGTCGTCTTGGTGGGTAAGACGGCGGATAGCTAGGAGGAATCGGTGGCATTGGGTAATTAGGAGTGAATGTTTTTACTGTACAAACCGCATCGTAATGTCTTCCATATCCCTGGTACTCTGAAAGTTTTTGTCGGCAATTCCAGGTCGCATCGTCGCATGCAGCATCAGTTGAATAAGATGAACTAGTGAATTGGTCGTAGTCGTAGCCGTACTGATCGCGAATGACAACAGTACAATAATTGGCCATGGCAGTGTTCATCATTAATAGCATAAAGCAGGCTAATATTGTTTTCATAAATTTTTCCTCCAAATATTTAGCTAAGAACTTATTAAGAAATATGGATTTATCCAACTTTAGTTTCTTAATCAAATATTGGAATTAAAAATAAAAGTATAAGGACCTAATTGCCGCCCTTTGTAAGACTATTTATTTTTATGCAAGAAAATGAGGTGAAGTGGATTCATTATGGCACTAGTAATTTTAACACTCGATCACTGCCTATCGTACGAATAAACCCTGCTAGTTTTGGACCTTTTTCTAAATTGATAAGTTTTTTATAGAGCAGAGTAAATACTTCCATTGGCTCTAGCTCATGAGCATGAATCATCTCATACATTTTTTCATGAAGGGCCTTATCATCGTTTAGAGAATTCCATTGTGTTTTTAAAAAACTATGAAGGGCATTGAGAAATGCTGTTTGCTTTTCATCAAGTTCCATGGGAACTACTTCTTGATTGAGTGAGAATTTAAATTCTTCAGGTGCCGAATTTTCGATCCAATAAGCTGCTCTTTCCGCGCGTTCAAAAAATCTTCGTTCATCTCGCTCATTTTTAATTTCATTATTATAAAATCCGCGTGCTTTTTTTACATCGAGATCATTGATTTGCAATACATTGCAAAGATGTCGAAAAGCTGGTTGGAATGGCATTTCACTTGGATGATCTCCAATTTGTGAGAGCTCATAAACTCTTTTTGCCATTGCGACTTTTTTCTCGTTGCCAGCTTCTAGTCCATAGGCCATTCGCTCCATGCGATCGAAGTCTTCATAGTTTTTAATAACGTCTAAATCAAATGAAAGTCCAAAATCGATATTTGTTTTATAACTTGCAAAAATCCAACGAACCATCTCGGGTTCATAAACCGAAAGAACGTCATTAACCGTAACAAGATTTCCTTTTGAAGAGCTCATCTTTCCGCCCATACCTTTAATTGATACAAAGTCGTATTGAAGATACATAGGGGCTTTCCAGTTATAAACTTCCGCAACGATCTCTTTTGCAGTTGTAAAAGAGCCACCTTGAGAGGAGTGATCTTTGCCTCCTGGTTCAAAATCTACTTTTTCAAATGCCCATCGCATAGGCCAGTCCATTCTCCAAGGAAGTTTTGCTCTGGTAGTCGTATCTAAATTTTCCGAACCTAGATGATTGCAATCTTCGAATTCACATTTATAGGCTATGAGATTATTGCCATCAAAAGATGTGACGTCTGTTTTATCGCGGTTACATTTTTCACAATAAATAGAAACAGGCCACCAAGACTCTGGTAGGGGAGTTGATCGCCACTTATTTAATATGGCAGCAATTTTATCTTTATTGACTAGTGTTTGCTTAATTTGTTCTCTGTAAACACCGCTGCGGTATTTTTTAGCTTGATAAATGGGCTCTAATTCAATTCCCATTTTTTTGAGTTGGGCTTCAAAACTTTGCTCGTGATGGGCCGCATAGGAAGCGTGTTCTCCAAATGGATCTGGAGTGTCAACGATGGGTTGAAATAAATATTTTGCTAACTCGTCTTGTTTTGGGAGATTGGCCGGCACTTTTCTAAAAGTATCGTAGTCATCCCAAGAAAAAATAAAGCGGACTTTTTTTCCACGCTTTTTGAGTCCTCTGGCCACAAGTTCAGTAGTCATAACTTCTCTAAAATTTCCAAAGTGAACAACTCCCGAAGGGGTTATGCCGGAAGCAAGAGTGTAAGTTTCTTTGTCTTCTTGGCGAATAAGCCTATCTGCGGTTAAATCGGCCCAGTGAACGGCATCGTTGAGAGCTTGTGACATATAATATAATCCTTATTCAATTCCAAGTTTTGTTAATAATTCTTCTCTTTTTAAACTACCCTTTTCCACTTCCAAATTCACTATCATTAGCGCCTTTTGAAATTGAGCCCGGTCTTCTGCTAAGCAAAGCGATAGGTCGATATGTTTTTGGTTTTTAACTTCTGAGAACTTAACTATTTTTTTTAAAAGCTCTACGGCTTCATCAAAATTTAGAATCGATGTCATAAGGATAATCCTTGGAAAAAAATGGTGATTAAGCTGTCATTAAATGAAGTTGATAGTAATGTATTTTAAAGGGCTTGAAAACAATTTTTGTAGCGATTAACGCAAGCAACTATTGGATCAATAATTTTAATCTTTCTTATTTATAAAATCACTATCTGTTTTATAATTCTAATATGAGCAATAATCGTTCTCTTTTTCGATTTTATAATGGTTTTTTTTATGCATTTTTGTGCATCGTTCTCTTCCATCTTTATTTTCCCCTAATTTCAGCTGATCCAATAACTCGTTATGATGATAAAATGCTTCTTTTGGGGATTGAGGGAATTCATTCGTTGAAGGATTACTATTATGCCCTCCTGGATGGATCAGTTCTCGATATTCAGCCAGTTAGAGATTTAAGTTATTTACTAGATTTAAAAATTAAAGCTTACCTATCTATTTACTCCTTTCACCTTACTAATTTGCTTATATGGATATTTATTTGTCTTCTATTTCATAAAATACTTTTGCTCTTTAGCACTCAGACAAGAGACTCAAAATTATTTGCAGGCCTTCTCGTTGTGTTTTTAGCTATCAGTCCAGTGTCAGCTTCATCAGTTGCTTGGATAGCCGCTAGAAAACATTTACTCTCGACACTCTTTATTTTAGCTGCAACATATATCTTTCTAAAAAAGCGTGCAGTCGGATTAAATCTAAAAGATTCATTGCTAATTATTCTTTCTTATTCTTTGTCTTGTTTGTCTCAACCCATAAATGTCTTATGGCCTTTTTTTGTTTTAGCCTTTTCTTTAGAAAATAAAGAGAGCGCTAAGACTAATTTGAACAAAAAATTATTTTTAATCCTTGCGCTCTTGGGTGCTTTTTTTGTTGGACTCAATTACTACTATTATCAAATCCCTTTTACTGAAATAACTGGTGGAGATGGTAAATACAGTGCTGATTTAGGTTTGGGGCTTTCATTGCTGGCATTGGGGAGATATTTTTATTTGGCTATTTTTCCTTTTTCAGCCCTTCCTGTTTCACATTTTCAGGGCAGTTGGGAAAATTTAATTGGATTGTATCTACTAGCAAGCTTTTTGATTATGTTAGCCTTTCTATTCATCAGGCTTCAGAAAAAAATATGTTTGAGCTTCGTGCTTTACTTTTTTTTGCCACTCATTCCCGTCACATATAAAATCACAAGAATTTTTTGTAGTGATACATATCTGCTTAACGCTAGCATTGGTCTGTATTTAACTTTTTTTCTTTTGTTGAAGGATAGATTTAATAAAGTTTGGGGAGCTCTTTTTTTAGGCTACATTTTATTTTTAGGTATTCATACTCTCGACTATGTTGGGGCGTTTAGCAACACTTTTAGCATTTGGAATTTTGCTTACAATAAAGAAGTTACACCAATGAGTGTGGTCAACTTGGCAGCGGTGAGTATCGATCAAAGAGATTATAGAAAAGCTTGGTTTTTTTTAAAAAAACTAGAAATTCTCGAGCCAGATAATCGCTTATTAATTAAATTAAAATCAGACGCGATCTCTCAAGATCCTAGTTATTTGGATGTAGATAAAATAAAATTATTAGAGAATTTATCACCTCAAAAACCTATTGTGTCTTTAAAGCTGGCCCTCCTTTATTCTAATCTAAGCAATCCAGAGGCTTTTAAAAAAAATATCATTAATTTTTTTGAAAAACTTGATAAGCATTCTGATAATTTTGATGTGAGTAATGAAAAACTTATCGCCATCATCAGAGTTACTTGCGAAAAAAATGCATTAGAAGATTTATGCAAGCAAAAGTTTAAAGATTTAAGCCAGAAATATGATTTTAAAAAATGGGATTCCAAGATTTATGAAGGAGAATATTTTAAATTAAAACATCAGCCCGAGCCTATTATTTACCAATAATTTGAATCTGCCTTTATTGTCCCAAATAGGCTTTTTTTATATCGGAATTATTCATGAGCTCATGAGCAGGGCCTTTAAGTGTTATTTCACCATTGGTTAGTACATAAGCACGAGTTGATATTTTCAGAGCTAAATAGGCATTTTGTTCAACTAATAAAATAGTCATCCCTCGACGATTAATTTCTTTAATCGCCTTAAAAATTGAGCTTACTAAAATAGGAGCAATTCCCAAAGAAGGCTCATCTAATAAGAGGAGTGTTGGTTTGGCCATATAGGCGCGCGCAATCGCCAGCATTTGTTGCTCTCCACCTGAGAGTGTTTGCGCCAATTGATTTTCTCTTTCTTTAAGTTTAGGAAATAAAGAGAAGACAAATTCATAATCGGCCTTTATTTCATTTAAATCAGCTCTTAAATAGGCTCCCATTTCTAAGTTTTCTAAAATAGTCATATTGGCAAAAACTTGTCTGCCTTCTGGTGACTGTGCCAGGCCCTGGGCAGTAATTTTGTGAGCAGGTAAGTGATGAATGGGCTCGTTGTTAAAGAGTATTTCTCCGCTTGTTGGCTTTAATAAGCCAGAAATGGTATGGAGAGTTGTCGTCTTGCCGGCGCCATTTGATCCCAGTAAGGTAATAATTTCACCTTTATAAATTTCTAAGCTTATATTTTTAACGGCGTGAATGGCGCCATCGCCGTAATGAATATTGATATTTTTTAATTCTAAGATTTTTTCATTCATGATTTATCCTCGCTTTCAACTCCTAAGTAAGCTTCGATGACTCGAGGATTATTTTGGATCTCTTTTGGCGCCCCCTCAGCGATTAGATTGCCATAATCAAGAACAAAAATTTTTTCGGCTATTTCCATAACTAATTTCATATCGTGTTCAATGAGAATAATAGCGATATTAAATTGATCTCTTATAAGATGAATCAAATCAGTTAGATCTTTTGTTTCAGTAGGATTCATTCCCGCAGCAGGCTCATCTAATAAAAGCAGTTTGGGTTCACTGCCAAGGGCCCTTGCCATTTCTAGTTTTCTTTGTTCACCATAAGATAAATTTTTGGCCAAGAGATTTTTTTTATGTTCTAGACCAAAAAGTGCTAAAAGTTTTAAGCACTCAGTTTCAATTTTTTTCTCTTCTAATAAAAATTTTTTTGTTCTAAAAATTCCCGACCAAAATCCATAGTGAATGCGAGTGTGCTTGGCTAATTTGATATTATCGATAACGGTAAGATTTTTAAAGAGGCGTATATTTTGAAATGTCCGAGCTATTCCTAGCTCAGCAATATCGCTGGATTTTGTTTTTTTTAAATCTATATTGTTAAAAACAACTCTGCCGGTTGTGGGTTTATAAATGCCAGTAATAGTATTAAAGAGAGTGGTCTTTCCTGCACCATTAGGGCCTATTAAGGCCACTAAATCTTTAGGATTGACTGCTAGACTCACATTATTAACAGCAGTGAGTCCTCCAAATTTCATTGTGACTTGGTTTAAATTTAATAAGGCAGATGCGCTCATTTAAGCTTTCTCCTTTTTAAATCTCCAGCGAAGCTCTTGAGCTCCAAATAAGCCCTCGGGTCTACTCATCATTAAGACAATTAGCAGGATTGGAAAAATAGTCATGCGCCACTCTGAGATTGTTCCGCCAACAAAACGCAGAAATTCTGGGAGTATGGTTAAGACTATGGCCCCTATAACTGATCCAGTAACAGAGCCCTGACCGCCAAGAATAACCATTACCAGAATAATTACACTCCACATGAAATTAAAATTCGAAGGATGAAGAAATTGTTGAGTATGGGCAAATAAAGCACCGGCCATGCCGGCAATTCCGGCGCCAATAATAAAGGAGAAAAGCTTGGACTTAAAAAGATTGACTCCCATATTTTCAGCAGCAATCTCATCTTCTCTTATAGAAATAATCGCTCGACCAAAGGCAGATCTTTTTAAATTAAACATAAAAAATATTGTAATTAAGGCGATAGTATAAACCCAATAGATATTTGCCCAATGGGGAATATTGATAAAGCCGCGAGGGCCACCAACTTTTTCAGTCATCGTAATTGTTATGCGCACAATTTCACCAAAGCCAAGAGTCGCGATGGCCAAGTAATCTCCTTTGAGTCGAAGGCAGGGCACTCCTATAAGCAGGCCACATAAGGCAGCCGCTATAAAACCAACGATAAGAGCTAAGAGCATATTGAGAGAGTTAGTCATAGGCAGAGCATAATAGACACTATAGAGAGCACTTGCATAAGCTCCGGCCCCCCAAAAGCCAGCATGGCCTAAGGAGAATTGACCGCAAAAACCATTGATTAAATTTAAACTTAAAGTCAGTGTGATAAATATTCCGACGATGAGAAGAATTTGTAGATAATAATCCATTAAACTTTCTCCTTGATATTTTTACCAAGTATCCCTGAAGGTTTAACTAGTAATATAATAATGAGAATAAAAAATGAAACACCATCTCTAAAGCTAGACTTATAAAGTCCGGCCACAAGGTTTTCAGCTATTCCTATGATAAAGCCACCAAGAGCAGCACCTGGTATAATTCCTATGCCACCGACAACGGCCGCCACAAAGGCTTTAGTGCCTAAGTTCATTCCCATCATAGGCTCAATAGACATGGTGTAACCCATAAGCATTCCCCCAAGTCCTGCGATGGCCGCACCTAAAAAAAAAGTAAAGGATATAATTTTGTTAGTGTCTATTCCCATTAGTTCGGCAGCAGCTAGATTAAAACTTGTGGCCCTCATGGCTTTTCCCACTTTTGTGAAATGGGTAAGCCACCATAAAAATATAAGAACAAAGAAGGTGATGCCAAAAATAGCAATTTGCACATTGGAGACGTTTACTTCTCCCAAATTAAATATTTTTTCAGCAATAAAGGGCGGAATTGTTTTAGGATCTGCCCCAAAAGTGAGTTGACCAAAATATTGAAAGAATAATGAAGTTCCAATTGCGGTAATCAAAGCGGGAATTCTTCCCGAAGCCCTAATTGGTCTATAGACAATTCTCTCGACAACTACTGCAATAATTCCAGATGAAAGCATCGCTACTAGAATAGCTGCGCCCATTGGAAGAGAAAATTTAAGAGCGTAAAATCCACACATGGCCCCTATCATCAGAAACTCGCCATGAGCAAAATTGACTAGGCGAATGATGCCATAAACCATAGTGTAGCCCAAGGCTACTAATGCATAGAGTGAGCCTTGAGCAATACCGTTGATGAGATACTGTAAACAGTCCCATAAAAAAAAAGTTAGGTTTTGATTCATATGTTATGGATTAACTTTAGAGTGAAAAACAAATCCAGTTTCCATTGCTTCAAGTACCACAGCGGCCTTCTTTGGATTTCTATCTTTATCAAAAGTAATCATCCCTGTGACACCTTGGTAATTTTTAGTTTTAACAAGCTCGGCATTGATATCAGTAGATTTAGAAGTTTTAGCTTTTTGAATTGCTGCATTCATGATTCCAACTGAGTCATACCCAAGAGCAGCAAATCCACCAGGTTTTACTCCATAAGTTTTTGTGTACTCTTTGACAAAGTTTTGAACAATTGGATCTTTATCGTCTGGAGCAAAGTGATTTGAGATAAAAGATCCCTTAACGGCAGCCCCTGCAATTTCAAACAGTTTCGGTGAATCCCATCCATCTCCACCCATAAAAGGAACATTAATCCCTAGAGCACGAGCTTGCTTAATGATAAGTCCAACTTCAACATAATATCCTGGCACAAAAATAAAATCAGCATTTGCTCTTTTTACTTTTCTAAGTAATGACTGAAAATCTGTGTCTTTTGCCACGTAAGTTAATTCTTCTGTTGTTGCTAATTTCCCACCAAGTTTTAAAAATTCATCGGTGAAAGATTTAGCGAGTCCTTTTGAGTAATCAGATGTATTTTCAATTAAGACTAATCCTTTTTTCTTTTTAAGAGTGTTAACAGCAAATTTTGCCATGACAACGCCTTGGAAATCATCAGTAAAGCAAGCTCGCGAGATATAATCCCCAACTTGAGTGACTTTAATATTAGTAGCGGTAGGCGTGATAAATGGAATTTTTGCTTCTTGAACAATGGGAGCTGAGGCAAGTGCTAAAGACGAAGTTGGCTCACCAATCATTGCAGAAATTTTATCAATATTTATAAGTTTTCTTGTGGCATTGGTTGATTCTATAGCGTCAGATTTATCATCTTCTATGACTAATTCGAATTTTTTCCCACTGGCTTTTTTTAGTTTTTCAAAAGCTAATTTTATACCGTTAACATTTTCTTGACCAAAAGTAGCTGTTGCTCCTGTAATTGGAGAGACAACTCCCACTTTAATGGTATCGGCCGCAAAGCATGTGCTTGCAGAGGCAAGAATTAAAAAAACTGCCAATAATTTGTGGAATTGTCCATTTAATTTCATTGTTCACTCCTTTTTATAATGAACTTGATAGTCATGTTTTCAAGAAAATATTTACTGTTATAACAGTAACATTACAGAACATGTTGTAAACAGTTTATTGCTCTCATTGAGAACATGGCATGCCTTACTCTATTGGGTTTCTTATTGGCTCATCTGGAAATATGGCGGTTTGATTTTTATTTGTAGATGAGAATATTCTCTCTTTCAGATTTAAATTTATCATAACCTAGAGTTTCTATTTTTTTGAGATCATTGAGGGAGCCAAGTTTGTTGACCCATTCACGGACAGACTCTTGACCGTTGATGAGATCGATGGCCAATTTATGAAATTCATATTCATAAGGCTTATCGTGAAATTGAAAATCCGAACCCAATTCTCTTTTAAATTCACGGCAGAGCATTTGAGAAATAGTCCACGAATCGAATGTTTCATTAATTGTTGGATGAATATGAATTCCTCCACAATTTTTTCCCATATGCTTTTGAAAAGTAGGGAGAAAAATTATGGGTCTAAGGTTAAAGCCTTCAACAAGTCCCTCATCATGAAAATTCTTGAGAACTTTTTGGCAAAATGAAAACGACTCTATTCCGGGAAAGCCTGCTATTTCCAAAGGACGAGTTGTCCCTCTGCCCTCCGAAATATTTGTACCTTCAAAAAGTACAGTCCCTGCAAAAGTGATAGCGCCTTCAGGTGTGGGCAAATTGGGCGATGGTAAAACCCAAGGAAGTTGAGTGTCTCTCCAGAACATATCTCGCTTCCAATTTAGCATAGGAATAACTTCTAATTGACAGTCAGTTTTTAAAATAGTTTTTCCATAAAGACCAATTTCTCCCATGGTCAGTGAGTGTCGCTGAGGAATGGGATAGCGTCCAACAAAAGATTCAAATCCAGGCCTCAGGATGCAACCTTCAATTCTATTGCCACCGATGGGATTTGGGCGATCGAGCACGACTATTTTAATATTTTTCCCAACACATTTTTCCATTAAAAGAGAGAGGGTGGAAATATAGGTATAAACCCTTGTCCCCACATCTTGTAAATCCACGATAAAAGTATCGATTCCTTCAAGCATTTCATCTGTAGGTGTGCGGGTTTCAGAATAAAGGGAGTAGACGGGAATTTTAAAATATGGATGAACGTAATGAGAAGTCTCTACCATATTGTCTTGAACATCAGTCACAAATCCATGTTGAGGCCCAAACAATTTTATGAGACGTTTGCCAAAGACTTTCTGGAGGAGTTCTACACCGGTATTAAAGTGCGAATCTATTGAAGCACTATGGCAGAGATAAGCAATCTTTCCTTTTATGCTTTCTTGAAGAGTCACATCATTAATTAATCTCTCAAGACCAGTGACAACTTTTGACATTATAAACTTCCTAGATTCCTGTCGGCTTCATTTTTAGTTAGTTCATTTTCAAGTGGGCCTAAAATTTTGTAAAGTTAAAAGTTCATGCATTAGGTGAAGCCATATTTCTTTCATGAATTTACCAACTACATAGATTCCTATAGGTTGAACTTAAAAAATCTATCAATTTGTAAAAGTTTTCAACTTAAATTGAATTGTGGGCAACCAAAAGTTATGATTTTAAAAATCAATAAGGATATCAAATGAAGCAATATCATCAATTAATGAGTCATGTTTTAGAAGTTGGGGCCAAAAAAGAAGACAGAACTGGGACTGGAACACTGTCAGTTTTTGGATATCAATCCCGCTATAATTTAGCTGAAGGATTTCCTCTTGTGACTACTAAAAAGCTTCATTTAAAATCTATCATTCATGAGTTATTGTGGTTTCTTCAAGGCGATACTAATATTAAATACCTCAAAGATAATGGCGTCTCCATTTGGAATGAATGGGCCGATGAAGATGGAAACTTAGGTCCCGTTTATGGTTCTCAATGGAGAAGCTGGCATGGGGCCAATGGTGAGACTATCGATCAAATCACTTCTGTCGTAAACCAAATTAAAAGAAATCCAGACTCTAGAAGATTAATAGTGAGTGCTTGGAATGTTGCTGAAATTGAAAAGATGGCGCTTCCTCCTTGTCATGCTTTTTTTCAATTCTATGTGGCCAATGGATTGCTCTCTTGCCAGTTATATCAGCGCTCTGCCGATATCTTTTTAGGAGTTCCTTTTAATATTGCTTCATATGCACTTTTGACTATGATGATGGCCCAAGTCTGTGGTCTGAAAGCTGGGGACTTCGTTCACACCATAGGCGATGCTCACCTCTATACCAATCATATCGAGCAAGCAAAATTGCAGCTTACGAGGGAGTGCAGGAAACTTCCGGTGATGAAAATTAATCCAGACGTTAGAGATATTTTTGATTTTAAATTCTCTGATTTTGAGCTTGAAGGTTATGAACCACATCCTCACATCAAAGCAGTGGTGGCAATTTAAATGCTTGTTTCAATGATTGTGGCCATGGGGCCTAATAGAGAAATTGGTTTAGAGAATAAACTTTTGTGGCATATATCAGAAGATCTCAAAAATTTTAAAAAAATCACTACAGGTAAGGCCGTAGTTATGGGGAGAAAAACTTTTGAATCTATAGGTAAACCTCTACCAAATAGATTAAATATTGTTCTTTCGCGCGATTTAAATTTAAAAATCGCAGGCGCAGAAGTAATTACAGACCCTATGTCGGCCTTTGAATTGGCCCTTGAGTACAATGAAGGTGAGGATAGTGAGCTCATTGTTATTGGAGGAGCTGAAATTTATAAGATATATTTGCCTTTCGCTCAAAAAATTTACCTTACTGAAGTAGACTTCAACGGCAACGCCGATGCTTTTTTTCCCAAACTAGAAATGGGGGAGTGGAGTGAAGTCGAAAACCAGAAATTTGATCAATTTCGCTTTAAAATTATTGATCGAATTTAGTCTTTGCTCCATCTGCCATCGCTTCGGCTAAATCTTGTTTTTCATTCAATAGATTTCTCTCTTGGGAAAAATTATTTGTTATTCCACAATATTTTTCTCCAACACTTAGAAGTCTTTGCTCTTCTCTGGTAAATTCCAAGTAGGGAACAAAATCGCCATAACTTTTAATGAAAAAGCTGGTATCACTTATTTTATAGGAATAATTGAGGCTCATTCGAGGAGAGTTACTGTCGAGGTATCCGATCTCATAACCACTTGGCATTTTTTTCATGCCTACCACAAGCCAGGCATGGGAAGTAATGCCTTTAATTTGTAATTTTTGATAGGCTACTTTTTTTTTCTCAACCACATAAGAATAGAGCTCATTAGTCATTTTTTCTAAAACTAAAGCTTCAACTTTGGTATCTCCTTTAAGGCCATCTATCCAGCCACCTAAGACTACTCCGTCATAAATTTGCCAATCGTTTAGTTTGGCCTGAATTAGTTTTTGATTATCCCGAGAAAAATCTTCTAGATTAGAATAGCCTGGAACATTAATGACTTCAGTTCCAAGTCTAATGAGGTGGATGATCTGCTTTATCTCACTTTCTGATTTGGCTTTTTCTAAATCAGGGCGAAAAATTGAAAGATAAAAAATATTGCGTTGAAATCTTGAGTGCCACCAACAAACTCCTCCGTTAAAGAGACCTCCCTCATTTTTAAAGGATAAGAGATTTATAGGATCTTGTGAGAAGACCTGAATACTTTGTTGCTCTGTTAGATCATTATAGCGCTGACAAAAGTCTGCCTTTGATTGCGGGAGAGTCAATGAGTAAAGATTAAATGAATTAACAAAGAAGCAAAAGAGTATGATTATTTTTTTCATCTTGTAAGCATCTTAGAGCTTATAAGATTAGACCACTAAAAAATACTATCAGGATCTTTTTTGTCGGGTATTCTCAAGAGCAATTATTCTTGTTCAATAATTAAATTATTTTGAATTTCATTGGTCTTTGTTGATCCATCGGCCGGAGCATAAGTTTCTAAAACACTTGAGACTGCTTTAATACTATCAGTGAGACCTTCAATAAAATGACCTACCTTAATTTTTTGAGCGAACTGAAAAATAATTTCATCCCAAATTTTTTGATCAATTTTTTTAGCTATTCCCACATCGGCTATAATTTTAATTTTTTTCTCCATTACAGATATAAAAATTAAAACTCCGTTATGATTTTGAGTAAGGTGCAAATTATGATGAAAAAAAGATTGATAGGCATGTTCTGTGACTTCTTTTTCTATTTCCTCTTTTGTAATAAGCAGACTTTTAATGAATGGAATATGTCCTAATAAATATCCAACATAGAGACCAGGGAGTTGAATCCATAAAAAATAAATAGGGTTAATAATTGAGAGGGGGGAGAAATAGAGGGTCAGTGAGAAAAGAAAAGATACGATTATCGCCGCTCTGAAATGGGCCGCTGGATAGATATCGCTGTGATGAACGATCATGGGAACCAATTCACTTTGGGTTTTACTCTCGGCTTCACTGATAAGATTTTTGATTAGTTCTTTATCTTTATTATTTATGATCATCATTTTTTTATTCCTAAATTTATAATTACCAATCTCCAGAAGCGCCACCGCCGGAAAATCCTCCGCCGCCACCTGACCAATCTCCGCCTCCGGATGATCCGCCGCTGCCTCCACCAAAACCTCCACCAAAGCCACCGCCGCCAAATCCGCCAAAGCCTCCGTAGCCGCCTCTGCCTCCACCACTTGGAAAGATATACTGAAGAAAAACGATTAGCCCAAAGAGCACAAAAATAATCATGGATGAACTTACATGCCGGGCATGGCGAGGTCTTACTACATTTTTATCAAAGCTTATTTCTGTGCCAGCTGCGCGGGCCATAAGAGTAAGTCCTAAGGCCACACCATTATCGTTATCACCTGATTTAAAAACGGCCTTGACTTCTTCTAAAATTCTTCGGGATTTTAAATCGGTAATTGATCCTTCAAGTCCTCTAGCTACTTCGATGCGCATTTTATGGTCGTCGGCCGCAATAAGAAAAAGTGCAGCACGATCATCACCTTTTTTTCCAAGCTTCCAAAGATCGACAACTTTAATTGAATAACCTTCAATAGTTTCATCTTTTAATTTAGGAATAATGAGAACTTGAAACTGGATCCCCGTTTGTTGGTTAAGATTATAAAGGGCGCTAGAGATGGCATTCATTCCAGGCTCGCTCAAAAAGCGTGCCTGATCGACTACAGGACCCGTAAGAGTTGGTACCTCTAAGGCATTGGCAAAGGCCAGAGTAAGTACCAACAAGACAATGATAGCTGCTAAGTTTTTTATCAAAATAAGTGTCCTTAAAATTTTACTTTTGGTGCATTTTGCACTTCTTGTAAATTTTCAACTTCAAATTGTGGTTTCTTAATCAAATGAAGAAACATGCCATTATACCAAGATGTGGGGGGAACAGTGATGAGGTTGTTAAATTCTTTAATAGCTTCGATATAACGATTGCGAGCAACAGTTATTCTGTTTTCTGTTCCTTCAAGTTGGGATTGCAAGTCACGAAAATTTTCATTGGCCTTAAGATCTGGGTATTTTTCCACAGAAACCATCAAGCGCGAAAGTGCTGATGACAGCTGACCTTGGGCCTGTTGAAATTTTTTCATAGTATCTGCATTTAATTGATCTATATTGACATTGACTTTGGTCGCATTGGCACGAGCTTCAATAACTTTTGTTAGTGTTTCTTCCTCATGCTTAGCATAGCCTTTGACGATTTCAACTAAATTTGGAATAAGATCTGATCTTCTTTTATATTGGTTTTGCACTTCTGCCCAATCAGCTTCCACTTGATTGGCCGCTGTAGGAATGCTTTGCATCCCACAAGATGAAAGCAACATAGAAAGTAGAAATATGGGCAATAACCGAGATAAATATTTTTTCATAACAACTCCTTAGGATTTAAATTATAGTAAGTGTATGACAAAGAATCAAAAAAGTGAACTTCTCTTGCCAGTTGGCAATATGGCAATGTGTTTGGCGGCCATTCACAACGGCGCAGATGCGATTTATGTAGGTATGCCTCATTTCAATGCACGGGGACGCACCAGTGATTTCTCGATAAATGAGTTAAAAGAAATGATTGATACCTGCCATCTTTATGGAGTGAAAGTTAATCTCGCATTTAATGTTGTCATTTACGAAGAAGAATTCAGTGAAATTATAGATCTTCTTACTCAAGTACTGCCTTTAGCTCCAGATGCTTTCATTGTTCAAGATTTGGGCCTAGCTCGATTAATCCGCCAGCTTGCTCCTAATCAAACCATTCATGGTTCGACACAGATGACGGTGACTAACCACGAGGCCATGAGTCTTCTAGATGATTTAAAAATTAAAAGATTTGTTTTAGGCAGAGAAGTGAGTATTGCCGAGATGAAACTTATAAAGGAGCGAACAGACCGTGAATTAGAAGTTTTTGTTCACGGGGCATTATGTGTGGCCTACTCTGGACAATGTTTTACTTCTGAAAGTATAGGTGGACGATCGGCCAATCGAGGGCAATGTGCCCAAAGTTGTCGCTTTGAATACGAGTTGTTAGTTGATGGTGTAAAGACAGACCTAGGTGATAAAAAATACCTCGTGTCTCCAAAGGATCTTTGCGGAATTGCCCAGATTCCTGATCTGCTTGATTTAGGAATTAATAGTTTTAAAGTTGAAGGTCGCCTAAAAACTCCCGAGTATGTAGCGTCGGCAGCAAGAAATTATCGTGAAGCCATTAATTCTAAAATGGCTGATAAAACATTTACAGAGCAAGATATTTTTGAAGCGAAAAAAGAAATGAGCCTCACATATTCGCGCGGTTTTTTTACGGGCTGGCTCAATGGAGTGGATCATCAGCAATTAGTTGAAGGAACATATGGCGCACACAGGGGTTTAGAAATTGGTTCAGTCAGTGCCATTATGCCAAAATCAATTAAAATTAAAACCAGCTTCAATAAATTAAAAAAAGGTGATGGAATTTTATTAGCAAGTTCTCTCAACGGAAAAAAGATTGAACTCGGTGGCATGATTTTCAATGTCGTAAATAATGCTGGTGAAAGCGAGCTCTTTTTTTCAAGAGATTTTGATTTAAAAAAAATCAAGACTGGATTTAAAGTTTTTTTCAACCATGATGCGGCGGTTGAAAAAGAATTGGCTCAATCTTTTAGTGATAAACATTTTAAAAAAAGAATCCCCATCGCTATTTCTGTTTTTGCAAAAATTGGTGAACCCTTAGTTGTCATTGTAAGTGATAATACTCATCAAATTACTGTCAAAAGTGAATCTGTA
>CANFNL010000029.1 GCA_947448205.1 Bacteriovoracaceae bacterium | reverse complement strand
GGATAAAATAAATTAAGTACTTAATTTCTTTTCACCTGTTAGTTTTCCATTGATGCACTTATTAATTACAGTTGCACTCATGTGAAAAAGTTCATCTCCCCATAGTGCTCTATCGCGAGGAAAACTCATTTGGTTTTTACGAGCAGGAGCAGCGTTTTGACGAGAAACCTCATCACTTCCGGCAATTTGCATATTCATTTCTACTGCACGCATGCGTGAAATCAATTCAATCTTAACAAATTTCATCTTATAAAGAGCAGACTCGAGCATAGCTTTTCTATTAATCCATTGAGAGGCAATCTCTAAATGTAGAGAATTATCAATTGCCAGAATTTGATTATCGATAGAATTAGAATATTTGGAGTCTAGTTTTTTATTACCTAAAGCTACCTTCTCTTTTACAAGACTCGCTCTGGCTTTTTCTAAGTTGTTGATAAAGAAATTTGCCGTTACAGGTAAAGCTTTTGGATCATTAATATTTTTATCGATCTCTTTTGCCCATTTACGATTAACTTCGATAAAACGATTAAGGGCTGCTCTAGATTCATTAAATTCACATAACATGACATTGGCCATGGCGCTTACAAGATAGGCTTCAGGATAAAACTTATCATTAAACATACTCAGCTCAAGAGAAGCCAGCTCTCCTTTAGTGCGTGAAAAATCTTTCTCTCTTAAGTGGGCCCATAAGGATTCTGTTTTAGCTTTTAAAAAATAACTGGAACTCTCAGGAATTAAATCATAATATTTTTTTGACTCGGCCATAGCACCTGCTTGATACAATAAGCGACCAAGGGTCATAAAATATAATGATAGCTCTTCTTCGTTATTAGATTTTTTTAAAATTGGCTCAACAACATCTTTAATAATTTTAGCTGAGGCACCCAACTTTCCTTCTTTTGCATAATGAAGTAAGGCAGTCTGCGCTAAGGGCATTCTGAGTGGATCACTTTCATCTAATTTACCAATCCAATTAATTGCATTTACTCTTGTTCTTAAAGCTTTCATGGCCTGGAGTGAATAATTTAAATGTGAGGGAATGGATTCAATTTTAGCCAGCTTAGCACTTATTTCTGGGGATATATAAAAACCATTATCTAAAATTAGTTTCGTGCTCTTTGAACCAATAATTTGATCAAGGGCAATTCCTATTTCAGTTTGCAAAAGATTAGTTGAACTTGCCACTTCCACCCATTGAGTTAAAAAAGTTTGTACATGCCCAGTCTGATAGAGCAGGTATAGTTCAGTTGCTGCTTTAACTTTAGATAATTTGAAATCATTAATCGTCGGCAATAAAGAAAGAGCTTTTTCATATTGCTTATCTAAGATCAGCTCAATCCATTGATTTGAACTCATCTCCACAGGCCCCATTGCCTTCCATGAAGAAAAGAGTTGTATAACAAATGGATTATCTAAATTAAGCTGTTTTTGCATTTTGATCTGAGAAGCCAAATCAAGATCTCCACCAGAGAGTTTTTGAAGTGAACTGGTGTCTGCAAAAGCACTTACACTTGATAAGAGAATTAAACTAGCAGCAATTTTTTTCATCCACGATCCCCGCTACCAAAGAGGTAGCCGAATTCAATATAGCCAATTCCGTTGTGAATATTACGAGCTCCTGTCAACTGAGTTTGCTTATAGAATTCATTTTTCATTCCTACTCTCGCACTTCCATGGCTTCCAAGCCAAAAAGAGAAGCCTAAGTCAGCAAAGCCCATATTCTTTTTTCCGGAGGCAAGTTTGACTCTTCCTCCTCCCAGAGCAATGTATTGGTCAAAATAGACAACTGTATTTTCCGTCCAACGAAGTTTTCCGTAAATTGTATTAAAGTTTAGAAATAGCTCTTGGCCATTCATAGCATAATCAGTATCTGGAAGAATTTTTTTATCATCAAATAATCTTTGTCCCGCATCTGTTAATTTATTAGTGTAGCGAGTATAACGCAATCCCGTAGACCAGGTACTGTTTAGGTGATAACGATAGGAAAGAGCCGTTTCTTGAGTTGAAAGATGACTATCGGCCGTAAAATTATTAGCTCCTTGTAAAGTAAACTCGTGACGATTAACTAGACTTGAATAACGAGTATTAACAATATAGAGCTTATCTTCACTTAATACCTTCGTAACTTTATCATCAGGTATATTGAGTGCATCTAATTTTTTTTCTAGCTCACTGCTCTCTTGTGCAAATGCCTTCATGCTAGAAATAAGTGCAGCTGCAAGTAATATTTTTTTTGTTATCATTTTTGTCACCTAAAATTTACTATTAATCATTGTATTAAACCAAAGCACTGGAATTTGCTCATCACCGGCGGAGAAAAATAAATCAGCCCATTCAGTTCCTAAAAGTGAGATCCTGCCACCATTTTCACGATTACAAACAACGCCAATAACATATGGGTTTGTTCCATTTAGTGAAAGACCTAAAACTCCTTTACAAATTTTTGAGGGTTCATATAACCCACCATTAAACAGCATTGGATCGCGAGATTCAGAAGAAGCGGATCTTTTCAAATGAATTGGACTTTTGGGATCGTCAAACTGGCTCGTTTTAGCAAATTGCATTTGTTCAATAGGAGGAAGATTTGGCAATTGGCTATAGCGCCCAATCGTTATTAGCCCGTAATCATTGCGAAGTTTAGAAAGAAACTTTTCTGGAAGTTGATCAATTAATGGAGAGGCCACAACAATATTTTTAATTTTATCAATTGCTTTCATCACTGTAGGTTGAAGATCAGAGTCCATTAGTGAGCTTGTTCCAATAACAAGTGTATCTCGACCAGAAAGATTGCGTGCACTAACATCTTGGATCGCCGGATTCATAATATCAACGTTCTTAAAAAATTTTTTATAGAAAAGGGCTTCTGGATCTCGAGTAGAATCGGCAAAAAAGAGAATTTTATTTCTATCTTTAGCAAAGACCTCAACTAAGAAACTCTCCATTGAAGAAACATTATAGTCTGAAGTCGCTCTTAGATTGAATTGAAAAATACCAGGCTCAGTAAAATTCAGACGAAGATTATCACCACTCCAAGTCACATATTTTCTCATCTCTTCAGGGAAAATTTCAACTTTAGGTTTTAAATTTACGTCTTCACTATCGCGTACTAAAATTTTACGATTTAGCGTTTCTGCAAAATTTAAATAGATAATTTCACCGGCCGGCCAATCACTGCGAGCAATAGATGGAGCTTTGCGGTCTCTTAGCACAATCTTAACTTTAGTCGTAGCTTCTTTGCAATTATCGTAAGCTTTATAATTTCCCAAAACACAAGACTTAAAAGTAAGGTTAAATTCTTCCCCATTATGAACGGGAGGGATATCATTCCATGAAACATTTAGGACTGTTGAACTACTCTCTTCATTTTTTACTTCTTGAAATGAAAACCTACCAAAACCAGGACGAGATGAAGTCAAGCTAACAATTGGAGACATCTCTTTATTTAAGTCATACCCCACAACTTGAAAACTTACATCCAAGCCTTGCACTAAGCTTGGAGGCGCGACTAACTTTGCCTCTAATCTTTTATCATAAACCGTGATATTGAGATCCTTAGACACACTCTGATTGGCGGGATTAGCAACAATTATTTTTCCTTGATACGTTTTAGAATTACCATCGGTTTTTCTATTTACATGAAAATAATCAGGAGTAAATTCTAACTTGTAAGTATTTTCATCGACCTTAATTAATTCCGTGTTAGAAGGAAAGCCTGTTGTGACAATTTTAAATGGTCCTTTAGGGTAATCGGCATTGGCAATAGTGAAGGTGTTGCTGAATTTTTGACCTTCATCTACTGAAGTCTTATTTGATGGAACTATTTCGATCATTTGAGGAGTATCATAGACAACAAGATTGATTGTTCTTCTAAGTGCTCTTACTGGATCTAAACTATTGCGAAGCCAGATAGTAATCGGATAAATTCTGCTTTTAATTGTTGGATCTGTCGCATCGTTGCCATCAAAATAATTCGGGCACCATTTAAGCAAGTTATTTTGAGCATCAAACTCAACTCCAGCTGGAAGATTATCAATACTGACAATAGGAGTACCTGGCTCTTTTACCGAAACTCTAATTGGGTATTCTCGGTAACGACCTTCTTTGTACTCTATCACATCTTCAACTGAAATACTTAGAGGTGGCTCAACTGTTCGTTGCTCTTGACGTTGAGTAACCTTTAACTCTCCAGTAGCTGGATAAGGATTTTGCTTACAAGAAAATAAACTTGCAGCAATCGTTGATAAAATAATTAACTTCATTAATTTCATTAGATACCTACCGGTCTTAACATAAATGGATATTTAACTGGAACATTTACTCCACCCTTTGGTTGTGGAAATTGCCAGTCCATCATTTTAGAACTAATGCAAGATTCAACTGCAGGACTATTAAGAGTAGTTTTATTAACTTTTGAAAAATTTAATTTTCCAGAGGCATTGATTTCAAAACTCATTTCAACCAAACCTTGAAGTTCCGGATGATTTTTTAATTCAGATTCATAACAACGACGTACTTGATTGAGGTATTTAGCAATAGTTGCATTGATAGCGTATTTACTCACTCCACCTTCTAAAACCATATCGCTATTAGAGACAGCTATGGCCGAAATTCCTTTGCCACCACCTTCACCAGAAGCAACTAAAGTGTTTCCGTAACCACCAAGACCACCACCAGCGCCACCTTTAGTACCGATTCCACCAAGGCCTTGAACACCTGTATTACCTACCGTTGTTTTTCTTAATCCTTTACCTAGACCTGTCAGTGTTTCACCGCCAGATCCACCTGTTCCACCAGGACCTGCTCCAGCAGTAGCAACTTTTAAGTGTTGAGGAACTCCCCCTACAGCTGCCGTTACATCTTTTGATCCAACCATTCCCAAAAATCCAAGATTTCTTTGAACGGCCCTTCTTGAAACAGCAGCTTTTCCAACTAAATTAGGCGTCAAGCTTGGATTGAAAGTTTGCTCAATTTTTACAGTGTGAACTTCTTTAGGAACTTGAACGGTAATGGGTTCAATAATTTCCTCAGTCTTTGTTTCCTCGTTAACAGCTAAAGGCTTATTCTGGATAAAAGCAATCAATGGAATAAGAAAAAAAATCAATAATAAAACTGTCGTAAGTGCACTGTTTAACCATTTACTTTTATCTGCCTGTTCCTCTAATAACGGAGAAATATTTCCGTTTAAGGCATCTGAAATATTAAAAACACCCATTGGGGTTTGTAATTGCCATCCCGAGCTTACTTCTTTAACTTCACAATCATTTAAAGCTGCGATCTGGAGGGCTTTATTTTCTGTTTTAATTTGAAACGAGCAAAGCCATTGATCATTGGTATAATCATAAAACTGACGCTTACGAGTCCCTACTCGCTGATTAGCTTGATGCTTACTAATAATTCCAAATGATTTATGAAAGCCAAATTCATCATCGAGTACATTTTTTAAAACTTTTACTAATTCACCATTTTCGGATTTTATTGCAATCATTCGATGATCTCTCCAAAATCATTGGCCATCATATCGCCAAAATCTTTTCTAATTACCATTAGACCGTTATCTTTTTCACCAATATTTCCAGTCACTACCGAAAGTTCAGGTTTTTTTCGCTCCCCTTCAATCAAAAGAGATTCAAAATCGATGCGGCCTGCTTCTTTATATTTTATTTTTGTTATTTTGCTTGGATCTTTTGCTAAATCTTTCATGACTTCGCTATCAGCTGAAAAAACATGAGAGGAAAAAAATAAAAGTGCTAAGATAATGATGTGCTTCATGCTCATTCT
This sequence comes from Bacteriovoracaceae bacterium, assembly GCA_947448205.1. Taxonomy (GTDB): domain Bacteria; phylum Bdellovibrionota; class Bacteriovoracia; order Bacteriovoracales; family Bacteriovoracaceae; genus Bacteriovorax. The sequence continues at coordinate 17,140 of CANFNL010000029.1, read as the reverse complement.
ACCTGCTTAAGGCTATCAACTCTTTCTGCATAATAAGCAGCAATACGAGTGTTCTGATTTTTAGTATAAAATTCTTTCAGACCTAATAGTGTTTTTCTGTCTTCAGGATCCGTTAATAGTTTTTTTCTCAAGTCACTAACCAGGCTAGGGTCGATAATTGCAACAGATTTTCTCTCTGATTTCTCATTGCCATTTAGCGAAATAAAACCTGCATAGTTTTTAACATCTCCAGTAATATTTTTAGAGACGCTAGACTTTAATCCAGCATCTGTGATCGCTGCTAATTGCTCAACTAAAAGTTTGTCATAATCTTCATTAACACGATCAAAGGGATCGGCCATGGTGGAAATTTTTGCTGTAACTATTGCGAGGGTCTTTTCATCTAAGCCATCAGGAATAGGAGTATTTAAAATCTCGCCTGCTATATTTTTATAAGTCATCTTCAACATATGCAAAATATAAATTCGCGTTTCAAGATCAGCGTTTTCAAGAATGGGCTTAGCAAGTGTCGCAAATTTATCAATTGCCGAAGTTCTTTGTTTGAAGAGCTTTTGACTTTGACTGCCATAGAATTTTATTTTATTTGTTTTAGTGTATTCTTCCTCTAAGCCGGCAAGCACTACTTTAGACCAAACTGGACCACTGCCCTCTGATTGAGACATCAATACTTTTTTTGTAAAGGCTGAGGGTTTATCAACTTCTAGTCTTGAAGCAATTTTAATTTTTAGCTTTACTGACCAAGGCATAGTAAGCGCTTTTTCATCTAGCAGGCTAGCTTCATCAAGTGAAGTGTAAGCAGCTGTTTCGAGTTCGGGTGGTAGGTTTTTTTCTGATTTAAAAGCTTCAACCATAAGCCTTAATACTCGATCACGCTCTGTATTGTTTTGATCAAGTTCGTATAGAAAGGCTATCTTTAAGTAGGCTTCCATATTAGGCTTTCCTGAAAGTTCGAATCTCTCACGAACGCTAGCGGCTTGCTGGTAGCGCCCCATAAGCTCTAGTTCAATACTCAAAGAATGATTATCTCCCATCTTATCAAGAATATTGACTAGACGTTCTTGATCTTTAAATTTCACTGAAAGAACTTTAGCATTAGGGCAAGATTTTTCAGGATACTGATTGGCTAGACAGAAATTTGTAAAGGACTCAAGCGCAAGTTTTGATTCTTTCATTAAAAAAGCTTTTTCAAATTGAGCCTGAATTAGGATTTGCTCCATTGATTTATTTTCTTTAATTATCTCTTCTGATTTTTGGTCGTGAGTTAGATCTTTCCAAAATCCAACTTGAGAAATGATACCGTCATAATTTTTTTTGCTATTTAAAATATCGAGAATTAAATTCTGAGATAGGATTGCCCAATTTCCAACTTCTTTAGTTGCTTTTGCATTACTAACAATTTTTTGAAAAATAGGCAGGGCAATTTCGTAGTTTTTTTCTGCATACTGCTCTCTAGCCGCCACATAAAGAAACTCGTCTGCTTCTTTTGCTCCCTTGAGAATTTCCGCAATGGCCATTGAATCCTCGACGACAATTTTAGATAGTTTTTGAGCTTGGGCCATGGCCAGTCTAGCTTGTCTAAGTTTTCTTGTCTCTTTTGGATCAATATTTAAAGCTTGATCTTCATTAATCCAAGCAGAGAGCTTAGCTATTTTTTCATTTTTATCTTCAACTACTGCAAGCCATCCAGATTGCATTTTTGATCTCAGCTCATCTTTAGGATAAAGATTGAGATAAGAATCAATCGAGCGCTTTAAAACTGTTTTTAAATCAGCCACTACTTGCATTTCAGCATCGACTTGGACGATAAATCGTCTTAGTATCGTTAAAACCTCTTTGGCTTCTTCTGGTTTAGTAGGTAAATCTGCCATCTTTCTTTTTTCAATTATGGAAAGGTATGTTTGAACCTTATCCCACTTACGAAATCCGTAAAACTCTTCTAAAAGCCTTACTTCATAATAAAGATTTGGATCCACTTTATCTAATTCTGCTAATAGGTTTGATCCCGCATATCGGTTACCAGCAACATAAAAAGCTTCAACTAATTGACGAGCAAGTTCCGGACGCTTTGCCTTAACAGCAATTTTTTTAATTATTTCTAATTCACGAGTTCCATCAGTTTTTTCCTTATTAGAAATAAACAGTAGCAGATCAGTTAGGGAACTTTCGCGGATGACACCCTCATCAGACCATAGAGATTTCTCCATAGCTAATATAGCATCATCAAGTTTTGTATCTTTGTAGTAAAGCCAACCCAAGCGATAATTTCCATAATTGCACGAGTTCTGATCTGTACAATTTGAAATGGCCCGGTCGTAATATTTTTTTGCCAAAGCATAATTTGCTTCTTCTTCATGCCACTCTGCTAGAGCAAGCGCCGATTGTTCAATCATTTTTTTAGGAGCTTCAGTATTAGCTAGAATTTCCAAATAGTAAGGCTCTGCCATTTTCTCTTCGTTTAAACGTGAAAGAAGGCGGGCCATTTGAAATTGAATTTTTATTCGATTAAGACCTGTTGCTTTTTTTAAGTTATCAGTTCCATTTAGAGAATGCTTATAGAGATCAAGGGCCTTAAGGCGATTCTTCTTTAAGGATTCGACATCTTCTCCCTTACCTTCTTGAATTGAAACATCAAAGTAAAGATCTGCTAGCCTTAACGTTAAATCAATTCTTGCAGGATCTTCCAACTGAAGAGAATCCCGCAATGCCTCCATCTCTTTAATAAGATATTGAGAATCGTTAGCAAACGAAAGAGTTGAAAGTGATAATAATAAAGAAAGTATTAATGCTGACTTCATTTTCCAACAACCGCCAATTGAATTGATTGAAATTGAGAGCTGGTTAAAATGGCCATGACCATTGAAACGCTCGTGCTATCAACTTCGCGATCCGCTTGAAGATTTATATCCCCAGTAAAAGCGGCCGTGTGAGAGCTCACCCAACCTTTTTTAATAAGATTAAGTTTATTTAAAAGTACATCTGGCTTTTTAGCGATGTCTCCAGTTTTTCCAACAAGTTTTTGATCGAGATAGAGATTTCCATCTCGTGCAATTGCTAACACGGGCGCCTCGCGAACGATGGCAGGAGTTACCGAATTAGGAAGAGTCATTCCTTTTAATATTGCAATCTCTGGCGAGTTAGAAAAAGTTTGCAGTAAAAAGATAACAAGCATCGAAAACATATCGACCATTGACGTTAGCATCAGAGTAAACTGAGGAGATCTCATTCCTTTGCCTTTTTTTCGTCTCCGATTGATTAAATGTTTTTCAAAAGGATTAGCTGCAACAATACTTTGATTGAGTCTCATTCCTGACCTCACTGTCCCTTGGCGGTTAGTACGCCAATATTGACGATTTGATTTTTTCTAAGAACATCGAGAGCAGAAACTAATTGTCCATAATTCACACCTGCTTTAGGTGTAATGGTAGCAACAGCAATCTCAACTTTTTTAGCTTTGTTATTTTTATTTAACACTTGTGCTGTGATAACTTCATTGAGATTTTTCAACATACCTTCATTGGATTCTGATTTAACGTTTATGCTCCTTACTTGTTTACCACTTTTTTTTAGAACAACTTGAAGCTCATTAGCATTTCTAAAAATTAGATCTAAATCAAAAGATTCTTTAGTTACAGCGGCTGCCTCAGTTCCATGACTTTGCTTTATTTCCACTGTTCCCATTTGAACCCAAACTGCAGATATAAGTAAAAAGCAGGTACATGTTGAGAGCAAGTCAATCATCGATGTCAAATTGAGTTCAAAATCTAATGACTTTTTCGGACCACTATGACCGATTCCCCCACCACTCATATTAGTTTCTCTTCATAGTTGGAGCAGTTTCAGTTGAGTAGCCAAGTCCTACAGTTTCTCCAGTCAATTCATTTTTATGATTTTCTGTATAGAATAAAAAATCGTGATAAATTTCAGAAGCATCTTCAGTTAAACCACCAACAATTTGTTCAGTCCTATTTTGGTAAACAGCATAAGCAACAAGTGCAGGGATGGCGGCAACAAGACCAAAAGCAGTAGCATTTAGTGCTTCAGAAATACCATTAGAAAGTAAAGTCGCTCTCTCAACCGGTGTGGCAGCTCCAGCTCCTGCAAAAGATGAAATCATCCCAGTAACCGTTCCTAGTAAACCAAATAGAGTTGAAACGTTACCAAACATCGCCAAGAATCCAGTGCGTTTATCGTATGAGGAAATTTCTTTTGAAAGTTGTTCATCCATTCTGGCCTGTAGTGCTTCATCTCCTGCGCCAACACTTCTTAGCTTACAAGCAACTGTCGTTATTTTTCCAATGCTGGTGTCTTTGGCACTCATATCAATATATGACTGTGCAGCCTTAAAATCACCCTTGGCGATAAAGCCTAAAATATTTTTACGAAAATCGATTGGTGCAACTTTATGTTTTAGGTATAAAGAAACATACCGTTCAACGATGAAAGCCACGATCAGTAAACTGAACGCAAGAATGGGATACATAAAAATTCCACCCTTGTGGAAAAACGCAAATATTGTACTCATTAAAACTCTCCTGAATAGCGGTGTCTGGTTATGTGTTTAAAAAATTAAAAAAAGTCTAAAATTGAAGCCACCAAGGCGCTTGACTCAATGTAAACTATAGGAAACATAAAAATTTAAGTTGATAAAAACGAGTCTGTCAATTAAGTAATATCCGCATTGTTTGAAAAACTTTCCAATTTCCAAGCTTTAGTCGAATAATAAGGCCGAAGATATTTTTCGATGCTTTGTTAGCAGGCTTAGTTCATGAACTCCCGCTTTGGAAAGCCCTCGATTTCCTTGAATCCACTGAAAAAAATAAAACTTTAAGAATTCTCTCCAAATAACCGACAAGTTTAAGTAAGTATTACCCTTCGCCAAAGCCTTAGGAGTACGAATGAAAAAAATCGAATTAAAAAATCTTAGAAAAGATGGGTGCTCCAAATGGCTCAAAATTTCCCTTACATTTTAAAAAAAATAATTAAAGATTATCTTTTAGATAAAGTTGCCACGCAAATAAAAAGTACAAATAAAAGTCTCCAGCAATGCAATCAAAAACTTTCTGATTACGCCAATGAATGCAGAAACAGTGGGGATTTTCAAAAGAGTTGTCCAAAAGAAAAATGTCAACTGCCAAGTCCAATCAAAGAAAAAGTTAAGGATTCAAAAATTTATGATAGAGACTCATCATTAATGAAAATTATTGAAACAAAACTTGGCAAACAAAATTTCCTGGCAACAGTCTTGATAAACGGACTCTCCGAAAAAAAGAAGGTCACTGGGGATTATCCGCTTAATCTACAAAAATATTTTATAGAAAATGCCACACAAGCGATGGCGGAAAAATATGAAAAAGAAAATCTTAAGTTTGATTCAAGCCAAGAGGCTATGGATGATACCCAAAATTACTTAATGTTCGATAATAGTATAAATGACAGTATAAAAAATTTTCAAAGTTATGTACTAAAGAAAGCTACACGCTCAAAAGCAAAAAATCTTGAACTCGTTAGGCTTGGGCCAACTCTCAATCATTGAAAGACACTCCCTTATACGAAGAACTCGCCGATACACTTCCTAAATACGGCTGCTTTATTTAATAATTCAATTCGTTCCCAATTCGTTCCAGGAGACTTTTGGGGAGGCACTGCCTCCCCAAAAGTCTCCTGGAACGAATTGGAATATAAATAAACTCGAAAAAATAATAAGGTCATGCTAATCTTTGACAAATATGCAATGGCACTTATTTAAAAATTTTTGGGACGTCTTACTCCTTTTCCTTATCCCTATTGGTGGAGGAATACCTGCAGGTGTACTGCTTGCTCAAAGCCGTGGACTCCACTGGCCTATCATGATGTTTCTCTATTTTATTTCAGACGTCATTTTAGCCTGTGTCTTCGAGCCAGTTATGCATATTTTTATTAAGTATGGTAAGCGCATTGAGTTTTTTGCCCGCATGAGTGATGTCATGAAGCTGACGATCGCCAAAATGAGGGAGCATTTTGGTAATACTTCAGGGATCTTTGCTCTAGTCATGATTGCCTTTGGAGTTGATCCCATGACCGGCAGAGCGGTGGCAGTCGCCGCAGGACATGGCTTTTTTGTGGGCTGGATGATCGCTATTGCTGGAGATATGATTTATTTTTCACTTATAATGGTCTCTACTCTTTGGCTCAAAAGTATTATTGGTGATGGAACTTGGACCATGATTATTATTTTTGGGCTTATGATGATTATCCCTAATCTTTTTCGTAAATTACAAAATAAGTATCAAAAAAATAAACCTATTGCCCCATTTAAAAATAATCCTTAGAATATAATAAAATCCGTTGATGGAAATTCTAAGGAAATTCAAATGAAAAAGATTATTTTTACCACTATTTTTACTTTATTGAGCTTTAACAGCTTTGCTGAAGCTATGAGACCAGCACTTTGTTACACCACTGGTGAATGTGTTGAAAGTAACGGCAATAACCAAGAACAAGTTTGTTTTAGTGTTAAAACAGGTTATGACTCAACCGGAGCTTCCATTTGTGCACCAAAATGCTTGAGCATGCCAGTAACCTTCACCTGTGTGCGATTTACCGATAAGCCTTACGGAAGATGTGAAAAGGAAGTTTTACCGTTTTCAACTTCGGACACAGGAAGTGGATCCTGTAATAATGGCTCTATCGAGGCAGACGAAGCACCCTTTGCAAAATAATTTATCTTTGTTGAGTGTGCTTAATTTTCAATAAAGCTACAATAAGCATAAATCCAATCACAAGAGAACCAATAAAATTACTTGGCCCTGAACCACTATTGTGATCGTCATCGCCATCAATAAGTTTTACTGTCGCACAACTTCCTGCCAGAGCTCCTAATTTTTTTTCATTAGGATATAAATAAGAGATCGCATCGATGTCATCTTGGTGCAGGTATTTTTGGGTCTTACCACTTAGGTCATAATACATTAAGGCCTCTTTAACCGAGGTATGTCCAAGCCCCAGAGCATGTCCTAATTCATGGGAAAAGGTAGTTAATAGCTGATCTCTATCTATTGTATTCAACTGGGTGGTCGCTGTATCATTTAATAAAACAACTCCCTTACAATTAGTACCGGTACAACTAATTGCACCAACTGCTAGAGTGGAAGAACTTGTAAAAATAGCTGCACTATTTGTACAACCAACTAAAATCGAATTATAGGGAGCTATCGCAAAAGCTGCTGCTGAGTTAGCAGGATTACCATAAGCAATTCCTGAATTACCTGTAGAGTTTAATTCAAGAGCACTAGTTGGCGTTGTTGCCCAATATTGGGCTATCGAATCTTTTACGAGGGTATCTATTGATGAAGGAGTAAGCCCAGCATTAGTGCAGGTATCTGAAGCAATCTTTATTTCAACTTTACTATTGGCAAACCTTAAGCCTGAAGCCGAATTTAAAGTCCACGAGTAAGCGCTAAAAGAAAAGAATAAAGAAACTAAAGACATTAAAAAAAATTTCATAAGAATCCTAAAATAAATAATCAACTGTTAAAATATGACTCACTCTTCTTCTATCACTGCTTAAAAAGCGCATTATAGAAAATTGTAGTCCTGCGGAAAAATCGCTAGACACTAAAAAATTAGCTCCCAGATCTAATGAAGCCGTATAAGACTTTTTTGACTCAGAAGGTGCATAAAAAGTTGCTGTCCCCGAACCATTGTTTAATGTTATCGCCGAGCCATCCCCGCTGATAGTTGTGATATAGTTGGAAAAACCATAACGAAAATCTAGGCCACCAAAGAGATATTGCGCCAAGTGATACTGAAGAATAATTTCTGATTTGCTAGTATTATCTTTTGTAAAAAATTTTGCAAAGCCTATGGCCGGCGTAAGGTTCTGGTCGAAAAAAAAAGGAATACGAGCTCCTAAAAATACCACCGGAGCAAATTCAAAAACTTTCTTTCCAGCGGTAGTATTACTTTGAGCAGATTCAAAATTATGAGTGATATTTCCCAATGAAAACCAATAAGAGCCTGCAAAGCTATTACCAGCATAGAGCAAGAGAAAAAGGATAAATTTATACATATAAAAATCTCTAAGTTTAATGATCGATTTATCTTAGAGAAGGCTCTAAATTCTGTCTACACCAAATCCTAGGGTATTCTTAGTCTGGTTTTTCTATTTTGCCGTCGGGATATTTTGCAAAACGCTCTATTAGAGGCCCGTGAATCATATCCGTTCTTGGCCAATTCCAACCGCCAAACTGCGTTCTTTGATAATCATTAAAAGTTTGCATAATTTCTTCGCGGGTATTCATGACAAAAGGACCATGTTGAATCACCGGCTCATTAATAGGCTTTGCTTCAAGAATTAAAAATTCAACTACCCTATAATCAATTGTGCTTTTAACAACGAGATCCTGAGTGGAATCCAAAAAGACTGATGACTTAGATGGAATCTTTTTTCCATCTATCGCAAGTCCCTCACCTACAAAAAAATAAAGTGAGCGATTAGTGTTATTTTGAGCTTTAGGTAAAATAAATTCTGCACAGTCATTCATTTTTACCAGAAGAATATTTACCTCATTATTGGCGTCAGCTGCCCAACTATTTTTTGGAGCTTGGTAATGTTTATGCTCTAAATATTCTCCACTAATGAGTGATACTTCTACTTTAGAATTTGTTGAAATCTTGGGGATCGTATTTGCCCAGAGCATTTTAAAATCAGGTGTAACCATTTTATTTATTTTAGGCAGATTTAGCCAGATCTGGAAAAGTTCAGTCGTATTCTCTTTATCAGAATGTAGCAGAGGAAACATCTCAGAGTGCTGAACACCTGAACCAGCTGTCATCCATTGAACATCTCCCTCGCCATATCTTCCCGCTGCTCCCAACGAATCCGCATGATCAGCATATCCCTTGCGAACAATGGTGATTGTCTCAAAACCTCGATGAGGATGAACTGGAAAACCTGGAATTTCTGCTCCATGATAAATGCGAAAGCCATCCTTTTCTACAAAATCCTGTCCCATCGAGCGACCGGAAAAATACTTAGCATCTAATCCAAGATTTTTATTTCCTTTGGGATAATGATCAAAATGATGTGCACAAAATAAGAAAGGCCCTTGTGTAGGCCAGTGCAAATCAATCGGCTGAATATTTAAAATCATATCAACAATCCTTCAATCACCTTAGTGAGTTCAGGGCTGTTAGGTTCTGTGTCCGGAGAAAAGCGCTCAACAATTTCTCCCGTTTTGCTAATCAAAAACTTTTCAAAATTCCAAAGGATATCTATAGGGTTGTCTCTAATGATCCCATGACCCTTTAACTTTTCTTCAAAAGCCACTCCATTTGCACTAAAGGCTTTTGGCTTAAGTTCAGTCAGCATTTTATAAAGTGGATGCTGATCAACTCCTTTAACAGAAATTTTTTCAAAAAGTGGAAATTTAATGTTGTAATTAGTACGACAGAATTCTTGTATCTCTGCATGTGTTCCAGGTTCCTGGGCGCCAAAATTATTAGCTGGAAATGCAAGGACAACAAGACCTTTATCTTGATATTTTTCAAAGATTGCTTCAAGGCCTTCGTACTGTGGAGTAAGTCCACATTTTGAAGCCACATTCACAATTAAAAGGACTTTGCCCTTATAAGCAGCAAGTGTAGTCACTTTTCCATCTATTAAGTGTAATGGAAGATCATAGTTCATAGCGCTAACTCCTGGATAAAATGAAATACAATCATAATAAAATTTTACAGATAGACTATCAAGACGAATAAAATAAAATTTTAATTAATTAGGGTAATTAATTTTAAAGAGAAAAAGTCCGTCTGGAGAAGCTACTTTCCATTTCTGTTTGTCATTTTTAGCGCCATCAAGCAAGCTTAGAAATTCTTCGATGGAAATCTTGCCACTGCCAACCATCCAAAGTGCGCTCACAATATGCCTTATCATTTGTTTCAAAAAACCATTGCCAACAATTCTTAACTGATAACACTTTTGCAAATTCTGGGGGATTTTAAATAATCCTGAAGCAATCAAAATATCGTGAGGATTTATCACTTCCAGCTCACAAATATAAATATGGCGAATCGTACTCGAGACATTACTTCCTTTAGAAAAAAAATTACAAAAATCATGACAACCAACCAATGCCTTTGTACAGATCATCAATGCTTCAAAATTTAGAGGATTAGAAATATTGGCAACGAAATAACGATCAACTTTTGGGACTTGAGTTTTATTGGTAAAAAAATAACGATATTCTTTTGAATCTGCCAAGGCCGAGGGTTTAAAGAGTCCCTCACAGCTCTCAATGCCAAGACACCTAATATCTAGAGGAAGAGCTCGGTTAAGAGCTTGTAAAAAGCAAGTTAAATCAATCGAGTTTTCAGAGCTAATTTTAACTATTTGCTCGACTGCATGTACTCCAGTATCGGTTCTGGAAGCTGCCATTGTCGTGAATTTACCATTAATGATCTTGGCGATAGCTATATTAAACTCACTTTGAATAGTTTGAATTCCTTTTTGCCACTGAAATCCAGCATAATGAGTACCCTCGTATTGAATAGTCGTTTTGTAATAATGCATAGAATTTTATGATTCTATAATTTTAATCTGAATAGCACAAAGCCCTTTTGGCCCCTCGCTGATTTTAAACTCAACAGTATCTTTTTCCAAAGGTACTCCACCCGAAAATGCTGATTTGTGGAAAAAAAGATCATCCATTTCTTCATCTGGTTTTATAAATCCGAAACCTTTCTCAATATCAAAAAATTTAACTATACCGTAAAATAGATGTTTTTGTTCTATCTTCGCTAAGCGAGCTGTTTCTTTTATCTGTTTTTCATCCCAGATTATTTCATGAATTCTAAGAACTTTTTCTCCTTTATGAATTCTCTCAAGTTGGGCAATTACGGCATTTTCACTTTGGCTTTCAACAAGCATATTCTTTCGATTACGGTTTTTGGTTTTACTCATGTCATACTTAACTAACTGAACATTTACTTTTTTCATGCTATATCCTCGTCAATGGCCGATTGCTCTTTTATTTTGTTTAGAACTTTATACCAAAATTATGCGTTAAAAGGAATAAATACTCTTATCAAAGTTTTCCGATGAAATTATCTGTATCACTTAAATAACAGAATTTTTTTTCTATCATTACCAATAAAAATAGTCATAATATAAAAATATGACTAAATCACTAACCATACTCAAATCTGTTTTTAATTTTGATCATTTCCGAATGAATCAAGAGAAGATTGTTAATTCAATTATTGCTGGAGAAAACGCCCTCATTCTTATGCCCACAGGTGGAGGAAAATCCCTCTGTTATCAAATTCCTGCTCTTGCCAGAGCTGGAACCGCTATCGTTATTTCTCCGCTTATAGCTCTGATGAAAGATCAAGTGGATGCTCTCGTCAAAAAAAAAGTCAAAGCCGCTTTTCTCAATTCTACACTTTCAAAATCGGAGCAAAGATCAATTGAAAAAGACCTTTGTTCCGGGGGGGTAAAAATACTTTATGTCTCACCTGAGAGAATAATGACAACTCATTTTCAAAATATTTTAGACAAAATTGAAATTTCTTTATTTGCCATCGACGAAGCTCATTGTGTTTCTCAATGGGGACATGACTTTAGACCAGAGTATATGGAACTTTCAAAACTCACTAAGCGCTATCCAAATATTCCAAGAATCGCACTCACTGCTACTGCAGGAGCCGCGACCAAAAAAGAAATTATTAGCTGCTTAGACCTTACGAGTGCTCCTGTCTATATAAGCTCATTTGATCGGCCAAATATTCGCTATAGTGTTTCAAAAAAGAGTACTAACGCTGAAAATAGAGATAAACTCTTAAAATTTATTAAAACAGATCATCTAAAAGATGCTGGCATTGTTTATTGCCTATCCAGAAAAAGTACTGAAGAAATTGCTCTCTTTCTTAAGGAAGCAGGACTCAAGGCTATGCCTTATCATGCAGGTTTATCCCAAGACTATCGAAATAATGTTCAAGAAAAATTTATAACCGAAAAGTCTATTATCGTTGTTGCCACCATTGCCTTTGGAATGGGAATCGATAAAGCTGACGTGCGTTTTGTAGCCCACATGGATCTGCCAAAGTGCCTAGAGTCCTATTATCAAGAAACGGGGCGTGCTGGAAGAGATGGTCTTCCTTCACACGCCTGGATGCTCTATGGACTAGCTGATCTTGTTTTATTAAAGCGTATTGAAAATAAGGCAAAAAAATCTGATGCTAGAAGACGAGTTAGTGATGAAAAGCTCGATGCTCTATTAGGTTTTTGTGAAACCACCAAGTGCAGGCGCGAGGTTCTACTTGGTTATTTTGATGATCCGTATCTTGGACCATGTGAAAACTGTGATTCATGCCTTGCTCCATCAGCTAAACAAATCAATGCCACAGCATTAGCGATAACTGCTCTACGTGCTGTGTACGAAACAAAACAAAAAAACAATGTTCAGAACATGGTTAGTCAGCATGAGGGCGAAAAAGCACTGTGGTTTTCAGTCTATCGTCAGCTGATTGCTCAAGGTCATTTAAAAATGTTAATGGATGGCAAGTCTGAATTAAAACTCACGATGCGTGCCATTAAAGTCTTAGAGGGCAAAGAAGAAGTATTTCTTCGAGACGATTATAAAAAAAGCATTGAAAAAAAACCCTCGATCATAAAAAAGAGAGCTGTTAAAAAGAAAAAATCAAGTTCATCAATTTTAAAAGAATTTAAAATTGCCGATGGAACGGAACTGACACTTTTTGAAAATCTCAAAATCTTCCGTACTAATTTAGCCAAAGCAAAAAGAACTAAAAGCTATAAAATCTTTCCTGATAAAACTCTTCTTGAAATGGCGCAAACAAAGCCAAAAAGTTTAAGTGATCTGGAAAATCTTTTTGGCGTTGGCCCAAAGAAGCTTAAAAAATTTGGAAAAATATTCCTTGAAGCCATTTTGGAATTTGATTTATAAATGGCTAAAAAAAATCTTTTATTTAAAACTCCTTTCTATCCAGTATTCGATAAGAAAATACGATAATTATTATTCAATCTCTTTTCTTTTGAGTTAACAATTTTGAAAGAACAAAAAGTTATAATTTAATCTATTGATTAGTTAAATTTAATTAAACGACTTCATGGTACTTATGTATAACCTAATGCAGCTCTTCAGTAACTTAGTTTTTGGATTAATTATGAAACACTTTTTTTTAGCATTTTACTTGTCTCTCTCTTTTAGTGCCAGTGCCGATATCATGGATGATAGTGGAACTCGCTGGCCTGTGCCAGATTGGCATATAACTGATAAAATGACCGAGCGAATTCAGTCTCCTCAGTGCCAAGATTTTTTAACTTTTTCAACTAAATCAAAAAAATTCTTAACAGAAGGTTTGGTTATTATTAAAAATGGGACTCTTGTATACGAAGGCTATGACTCAAAATACCGCTTCAGTACACCTCATATTCTTTGGTCTGTTTCAAAAACAATTACAGGGGCTATTTTAGGAACTGCTGTCCGGGATGGCAAAATTTCCCTAGAACAAAGACTTAATGAATTTTATCCTCATCCTAATGCAAGTGCTGTTTACCAAGAAATTAAAATTAAAAATCTTTTTTATCTCGATACAGGATTTCTTTGGAACGAATATTATGCAGGTGACGTCAAAAAGAGTCCTGTACTTAACATGTTATATGGAAATGGCCATAAAGATATTGCTGCCTATGCTATAAGTAAAGATATTCTACCTGAAGGCCCTGGCTTTCAATGGAATTACAGCACTGGAACTCCAGCAATAACAATGGGAATTTTAAAAAAAGTTTTCGGAAATGATTACGATGATATGCCTTGGAAGGTGCTCTTTAATCCACTTAGTATGACTCATGTAACTTTTGAGCGCGATCATCTTGGTGTATTCAATGGAGGATCATCTGTATTTGCCACCCCTAGAGAAATGGCTAAACTAGGTTACCTTTATTTAAATCGAGGAAAATGGAATGGAAAAGAAATACTTCCAGAAGAATGGATTGATAAAACATTGCAAGTTTCTCCGGGCTATATATCTGATGGCACTGTAATTCGAGATATTTCTGAAGATGGCGTTTATGGTGGATCAATTTGGCTAAATAAAGAGGTAAAAAAAGATTTTGGAAGACCATATCCAACTTCCCCCGAAGATATGTTTTTGGCCCTTGGACATTATGGGCAAATGATCGTTATATTGCCGACACAAAAAATGGTTATTGCTCGAACTGGTTATGATCAAGAATATAATTCTAAAATAGATGAATTCGTAAGTCGTGCAATTTCTTGTTTTGATGATCCCAATTATCCGATAGGAAAATACATTCCACCTCCACCATATTCAAAAATGACTTTTTTGAAAGTATTTAATACATTGAGAAGTGGATTGCAGACAAATTTAATTCAAGCTGCAGTAGCAAAAACTGTTTGCTCTTGTTATTTTGTTTCAGGATTAGACATTAAAACTTGTGTTGCTCGCAGTAATATTCCTGTAGCAAAATATCTTGCAAAAGTTTCAATTAAAGATAATGTGGTTTATTCTGAACAAACAAACCTAGCAAAACTATTTGTAAATGTGTTTGGTTTTCAAAGTGAAAAAAGAGCTGAAGCTCGATTCAATAACAAGCGACAAGAATTTGGCTGCATTCTTAAATAATAAAAAGCCATATTTATGTTCGAGACATCTTATTTTGGAATCGCACAAATTAAATAAATTGGAAATAAACTTAAGTCGATATACAATTAGAGCATGTCAAAAATTAAATTACTTCTTTATTTACTAGGGGCTTCTTTGTTGCTTGGGGGATGTTCACTCCCTCTTAAGGATTCGTTGGAAAATATTGAAATAGCAATTGGATACGCTCAACATCGAGAAGATGCTATAAATTTACAAAATGAATTTCTCAAATTCTTACCAAAACAATACAACTACTCTTTCAATTTAATGACCATACATGACATCAACTTTGAAAAAAAAGATGTCAGTTGGCATCTGGGTATAGGCCGAACTGATTATGCATTAAAAGAGATGGCTTCTCAAATAAAATTTCTCCCATTTGCTTGGGATAATAAATGCGTCACCAATTCAGAACTTATTTTTTTAAAGCGTAAAAAAAAGAATGCAAAAGTTCTTTTTTTGAATGCCGGTTATATCTCACCTAGTTCTATCTATATGCTTTTTGAGAAGAATATCCAATATATAGAATTGTTAACCACCTCTAATCAGAAATTAGCATTGGAGTTACTGTTTAAGAAAAAAGTTGATTTTATTATTAATGAAACTATAATTCAATACTTAAGCAATTCAAAAAATAAACTGACGAAAATTCCCAATAGATTAAAAAATACCACCATTGAAGCTAGTCAAATTGCTATACCTTGTAGGACATATTTTTATAGTCCTAAATTAAATGAAAATGAAAGAGCAAAATTTTTCGAATTATTTATTACCAATTTAAAAATTGGATCAAAAAATAGATCTTCGATTTTACCTTTAGATGAAGCGCAATTTTATCATTACTTAACTCTGTTTGATTGGCAAAAAGATGAATTAATTCGTAAACGTATAAAGCAAATAGATTAATATCTCGAGTAGACAAAGGATGTAACATTACGCCATTCACCCAATAAGACAATAAAACTTATGTAAGCAAAAAGAAATAACATTTTTTTAACAAGGCTTTGAGTTTTTAAGTAAACTGATACTGTATCTAAGTTTAATTTGTAGGATAACAATTCAAACAATACTGCAAGAGCAATAAACAAGCCAATGTTCATTGAGATGTACTTATAACAATCAAGCGTTGTGATTATTGGTTTCGTAAATAAATTATTAAATATTCCTAAAACGCTTTTTAAAGTTGGTAATTTAAAGAAAAGTGCAGGAAGAGCGAGAAAAAAGACATAAAAAATTAACCATTTCATAAAAAGATATATTTTTAAAAATCCGCCCCTAAGATTAATTTTAATTTGATTTAAATATTTTCTTTCGATTACAATTAAAAGAAATTGAATAATTCCATAAATAAAATGATTCCATGTTAAATCATGCCAAAGACCAAAAATAACAAAAGTAATTAAGACTAAAAAATTCACGCCAAATTTCGATAGTGGAGTTGAAAGCAATGGATAAAAAACGTAGTCTCTTATCCAATTAATAAAGGTTATATTCCATCTTTTCCAAAATTGAGATATCGAAGTTGTATAAAAGGGATGATTGAAATTTGGCATTAATTCAAACCCAAAAAGCAATCCGATTCCTAAGGCCATTTCAGAGTAAGATAAAAAATTTAAGTAAAGTTCATATTTATTAATCAATACAGGAAATAGCAAATTTCCAGAAAATTCAGTCGTATTATTATTATTTAAGAAATAAGTAATATTGGCCAGATTATTAACAACTATGCACTTTCTTGCAAAGGCAAAAAGAATCATCCAAATTCCCTTGTGAATTTTATCCGAACTTAGATAAATGGATTTTACATTTGAAGCATATTCATTGAACTTCCAAATTGGACCTGTTGAGATATTCCCCAAAAAAATGGAGTACAGGCCAAAATCCAGAAAACTTACTCCCAAGACAAGGTCATCACTAGAGAGAAGAAATGTAATTTGTTGGAGTATAAAAACAGAAAAAGCAAATGGAAATAAAACGCCACCACCGAAAATTGAACTTCCATTAAATACTTTAACTCCAAGCCATAAAAATATATTCAACATCACCATTTGTGATGGTTTGATTTTTTTAAAATTTGAAGTTTTGTAGTAAAAATTTAAAATTAGTACAAAAACAAAGAGCAAGGACCATGCTTGATTAATCCAAAAAAGATAAAAAAAACTTGAAGCAAATATTATTCTTTTACGATTATTACCTTTTAACATAATACATAAATAAAAAGTAATAAAAATTAACATTACAGCAAAAAGGGAATCACCAATCATTTATTTTTTCCCTCCATGCTTTTAATCTCGTCGATAATGGTTTTGGAAAAAATAGCCGCTCCATCGCTATTTAAATGATTGAAATCAAAAAAAAACTTAGAGTCCAAATCAAACTTACTTTGTCTAGTATTTACAATTTTCAGCCTTGGAGATTTTAATTTAGATATTAGCTTGTCATAGCTATTTTCATAATATTTTAAGTTCAAGTG
>CANFNL010000028.1 GCA_947448205.1 Bacteriovoracaceae bacterium | reverse complement strand
TTTCATGGACAAGTTCTAAGGACATTAGATGAGCTCTCAAAAAGAAAACATGGTGTCGTTTATGTTTCTGGGCCTACCGGTCACGGTAAGACCACAACACTCTTTGCTATGCTTGAGAGAATTAATACACCAGATAAAATGATTATCACCGTTGAAGATCCTGTTGAAATTGAAATGCAAGGGATTTCGCAAATTCAGGTTAATCATAAAATCGATCTAACCTTTGCAAGAGCACTGCGCTCAATATTGCGACAAAACCCTGACATCATCATGGTCGGAGAAACCCGCGACCTTGAAACTGCCGAAAATGCCATCCAGGCTTCATTGACTGGTCACTTTGTTTTGTCTACGATTCACACCAATGACGCTTCATCGGCTCCCAATCGCTTGATTGATATGGGGGTTCAACCCTTCATGATTGCCTCCTCTCTGGCAGCTGTTTTGGCACAAAGGCTAATTCAAGTTCTTTGTGTGGATTGTAAAGAATCCTATGTTCCTACTGAATACGATTATCAAATGCTCGATATTCACTCTATGCCTAAAGAGACCATGCTTTGTCGTGCCAAAGGTTGTCCAAAGTGTAATTATCGAGGTTATGCTGGCATGACTGTCGTAGCTGAACTTTTAATTATCACTGATGATATTCGTCCTCTGATTTTGAAAAAAGCTGACTCGACTACCGTAAAAAAAATGGCGATGAAAAATGGAATGAAATCTCTACGCCAAGATGCACTTGAGAAAGTATTTAAAGGAATCACTTCAGTAGAAGAAATGGTTCGAGCAATTAACGAAGAAGACAAAGAGCAACACTAATGGCTATTTTCAGTTACAAAGGAATTGATAAAAGTGGGAAAGAAATAAAAGGCACTATTAGTGCTGATAGCCTCTCTCCTGCTAAGTCTCGTATAAAAGCAATGGGCATCATGCTCATTGAAATTAATGAGCAAACTTCCAAAACCTTAAAAAAAGGCTCCTCCGGGTTTAGCTTTGGAAATTCTGTTTCTATTGCAGATCTCTCTTTAATGACAAGACAGCTTGCCACTTTATTGCGAGCTAAAATTCAAATTGTTGAAGCCTTCAGTGCACTAGTGGATCAAACTGAAAATCCAAGACTCAAAATTACACTTTCTGAAATTAGGCAAAAAGTTAACGAAGGATCCTCGCTGGCAAAAGCTTTAGGGGAATACCCGAAAATTTTTGATAATGTTTATGTCAACATGGTCGATGCTGGTGAGACATCGGGAACATTAGAAATAGTACTTTTGCGATTAGCTGATTTTACCGAAAGCCAACTTGCCTTAAGAAATAAAATCAAAGGCGCTATGACCTACCCAATAATCATGATGGTGGCCGGCGGATCGATGATTGGAATTATCTTTATGTTCGTCATTCCAAAAATTACTAAAATATTTATTACTCAAAAAAGAACTCTTCCCTTGCAAACTCAAATTTGCGTATGGATATCCAATTTTTTACTTCATTATTGGTGGGCAGCAGTTCTTGGATGCTTTGCTGTTTATACTTTAATTAATAAGTATATTAAAACAGAAAATGGAAGATCCCAGTACGACACATTGATTTTAAAACTTCCCATAATAGCCCCCATAGTAACAATGATTAACGTAACCAGATTTTGCTCAACTCTTGCCACACTTCTTCAGTCGGGTGTTCCCATCCTTGCTTCAATGAAAATTGTCTCTAATCTTGTCTCAAACGTTCATATGAAAAGAGCAGTTGATGAAGCTCGCACGAGCATCTCCGAAGGGGCTTCCATCACAGGACCACTGGTTAAATCCGAGTTGTTTCCTCCCATGGTTACACACATGATTAAACTTGGAGAAAAATCCGGTGAACTTGAACCAATGCTGAAAATTGTTTCGGAAAATTACGAGGATCAGGTCAATACAAAACTTAGTGGACTTACATCGGTCTTAGAACCTATAATGATGGTAGGAATGGGATTAGTAGTAGCTTTTATCCTTTTCTCAGTAGTTGTGCCTTTAATGGAACTCAATACTATTAAAAGATAAATATAAAATGGCAAAGTATAAGAAAACAGTGTCTTTCGGAGAAAAAATGAATAGCAATTTTTTTCAAAAAACTCTCTCTCATAATCAAAAAGGATTCTCCCTGATAGAAATCCTCATTGCCCTCACTCTACTTGCATTGGCAGGAACATTTGTTGTGGGTAAATTTTTAGACAACCTCCACGAAGGTCAAGTCAATTCAGCTAAAATTCAAATGAGCAACCTAGAAGGCAGGCTCAAAGAATTTAGAAGAAAATGTGGATTTTATCCAATGACAGAACAAGGATTAGAAGCTCTAGTGACAAAGCCAAGTGGTGGGCGTGAATGTAAAGACTACCCTCAAAATGGATTTATCGACGGCGATGCTGTGCCTAAGGATCCATGGGATCATGACTTTGTGTATGAGTCAGATGGAAAAATATTTAATATCTACTCTTATGGACAAGATGGAGAAGCTGGCGGAGAAGGCACAGATGCCGATATCTACTTAAAAGCAGCTTCAAAAGGCGCAGCAGCACCAACACCAGATAAGACCAACTCAGGCTCTGATGCTGGTGGAGCAAGTGCTACTCAAGGAAATAATGAGGCAGCTCCTCAATAGTCATTTTTTTAAAAAGCAAAAGCAAGACCAAGGCTTCACTTTAATAGAAATATTAGTGGCCTTGGTCTTAATCGCTCTTGTTCTGAGTATAAGCATATCAAGTCCATTCTCTTCTCGTAAAGATTTAGATAAAGAAGTCAATTCAATTGAAAGGGCCATTGGCTTTATGAGTGATGAAGCAACTTTAAAAAATGCGGTTATTCGTATCCATTTTTTTTTAGACAAATCTCCTCAGGAATATGCCGTAGAGTACGGCCCATCTGATTCATTTATACTTCCTACTAAACCTGAATTTGAAACTAAAGTTGAATCAATTGAAGAAGAAGAGAAAAAGAAAAAAGATATAAAAAATCTTAATTTAAAATTTAATAAAGTCACTGAATTTCAGGAGCAAAATACTGAACTAAGTAGCGATATTAAAATTATAGGTGTGGGCAGCTCCCATTCTGAAAAAATCCAAAGCCATGGAGAAGCTTCTCTCTATGCATTTCCGACAGGCGAGAAAGATGAGGCCCTAGTGCTTCTTGCCAACGATGAGGATATAATAAGTCTTAAAGTTAATCCTTTTTCTATGAAAATTGAAAAAACTACCCACCCAATAGGAAAAACAGCAGCTAATGATAATGAGCTAGCGACACTTCAACAGATAAAAGCAAAAGAGATTTTTGATAAATGGTTAAAAGAGAAATAATAACTAAATTAATTATGGCCAACAAAAGTGGCTTTACACTTATGGAAGTAATGATTGCTGTTTCTATTTTCGCCATCTTTGCAACAGTTTTTGTCACAGGCCAAGGCTATAACCTCATCGATTCATCTAAACTAAAGGATGAAATGATTATGAAAGATTTATGTGAAAATAAAATTAACGAAATTATCATCAATCCTCCAGAGCTTAGAGACTCATTGACTCTCGCTCCTGAGACTAAAGATTTTGAAAACAATAAGGACTACAAATACACAATTGAATATAAAAAATTCTTTGTTCCAGATATGAGTAAAATAAAAGGAAGCAACGATGAAGAAGGCAAGCCAAAAGAAGAGCCCCCTCAAGAGCAGTTGGAAAAAAGAATATTTAAAGTTTTTAAAGATAATATGGAAAAAATGATCTGGCAGGTGGAAGTTACCGTTAAGAATAAAAATAATGATTCCCAATTTAAATTATCCAGCTGGCTCTATAATCAAAATGCGGAAGTACAAATTGGTCAATTCTAAGCCAAACAATATCTTACTGTCCCAAGAAGGCTTTACCTTAGTAGAAGTTTTAATCGCAATAGTATTATTAGCTTTCATCTCACTTTCTACTTTTAAAATGGTCGACAACAGCACCGACACCAAGGAGAAGGTGCTTAAAGAAGACCAACTTTTATTGCAAACACTTACGGCGACAAGCAGACTTGATAGTGATTTTTCTCAACTTTATTCTCCCCTATTTTTTTATAGTAAAGCTAATCCTGCCAACAACTCAAATGCCATCTATCAAGACAATGCGACATCTAAAGGTGCTTATGATGGAAAAACCAAAAATGGTATGATCATTCCACAATTTCAAGCAGAAGATAAATCTACAATTGTTTTTTTAACTACATCCAATCGTAGGAAAGTTCTCGATTCAAAAGAGTCTCGTTTTACCTGGATCCGTTATAGTTTAAGAAAATCTGAAAAAAGTGATGATGATGGAGATTCAAAAGCGAGTAATTCCAAAGCTGATCAGGAATTAGTTCGTCAAACAATCAGTTCTAATATTTATACAAGTGAACTTAACTGGTCAGACATAAAGGCTCAAGTTTTACTTTATCAAGTCAAGAGTGCCGATTTTAGTTATTGGGACGAGCGCACTAAAAAATATGTTAACTCACTTCTCGATTTAAATGAAAATAAAAATACAATCCGCTCGATTAAATTAGATCTCACATGGATTGATGAAAATGATCATGAACAAAAAATAGAAAAAGTTTATCGAATCTTAACTCCTTACTTCAATACCAAAACAGATGACCTAAAAACTGATGGAGCGTACGGTGATGGAGGGGCTCCTCCAGGAGTGCCAGACCCAAATAACATCTCCGGACAGGGAGGTTCAGATGTTCATTTTTAATTCGCTATTTTTAAAGAAAACTCTGGGAAACCAAAAGGGTATTGCGCTTTTAATGGTGATGGGTGTTATTGCTATACTCACCTTTTTGTTAGCTGATTTTACTTTTGAAACAAAACTTAACAAAATTAAAATTTACAATCAGCAAGACAAAGTTCAAGCAAGACTCAATGCTGAATCTGGACTTAATTTTGCCTTAGCAAAACTAAGACTCTATCAAGAGGGGAGAAATAAAATTGAAAAGGATGAAAATCTCAAGAGTGCCTTTCCAAGTTCCGAGCTAGAATCAATCATAATTGAACCATTTGTATATCCCCTTCCAATTTCAAATAAAGCTAATATTATTCAAAAAACAGCACTTAATGATTTTTTTAAAAAAACAATTTTCAACGGTGAAGTAAGTGTAACTTTTAACAAAGTCTCAGGTTTCTTAAATCCTAATGGCCTACGTGTTAAGGTCGATAGTAATCAAAATTTAAATCAAGCTGCCGATGATCAAGATGCTGCTGTAAAATCAAAGGACATTGTTGCCGATGGGTCTACACCAAAAGAGTCCGCAGTATTAGTCATTGAAAAAAAACTTACTGAAACACTCACGCGATTATTAAAAGACAAAAATGATAATAGTGAAGAGTTTCACCAACACTATGCCAATTTGGATGCGAACTATCTTGTCAAAGAGTTGAAATTTTATGTTAATGACAAAGGCAACTTTCAAGATACAGAACGACCTGAAATCGAAGCTAAATTTTCCCAAAAAAATATCACTCCAAAATTTGCTCCATTAAGCTCTATAGACGAGCTCTACTTGCTTCCTTCGTGGGATGATGCCATTGTGGATTTAATAAAAGATCGGATGAGTGTTCACGAAGTCAGCGTTATTCAAGTTAATGAACTTACCAACGAAGATTTAAAAATTCTTTTTCCATCAATTAATAATATTCAAAGTGAAGAATTTTTCAAATACCGTGATGGTGACATTGACAAAAAGATAAAAGGTAAAAAGTTCAAGAATGCTGAAGATTTCAAAAGAGTTATTGTTACAGAATTAGGAATTGTTTCTGAACCAGAATATAGTGAAAGAATAAAATCCTTAAAAAGTGCTGGACTAGAAATTGATACTTCTGGAAAATTGTATAAAGTCACCTCCAGAGGAACTATGAATAATGCCGTTTTCAATTTGGTTGCCTTTGTAGACCTACCAATCAAACCTCAACCACCCAAAAAAACAACTCCACCTCCAGCTGGCCAAATACCTCCAGAAGATGATCAATCATCTGACGATCCAACTGGTGTTAACAAAGCAGAAGATCCCGCGGCCAAAAATGAGAAACCATCTCCAACAGAATTATTAAGACCTAGAGTTGTCGAAATCAGACTTGAATAGTCAACCTTCAGGTAAGATGGTGTACTAATTTTCTCCTACCAATACTCCCAATTTTAAGGGTAAAATAAAGTTATGAATATATTGGCAATCGATGTCGGCACTTACTCAATTAAGATAATTGAAGTACGGTCTGAAAGAAAAAATTTAATCATTATAGAAAAACAAGAAATTGTTCTCGAAGATGCTAAAGTACATTATCCTAATATTGTAAATTTAAGTGAACTTCAAAAAGAAGTTCTCGCCTCATTTATTCAAAAAAAATCTGGAGACTTAAAAATAATATTTCAAATTCCCAATGAAATGCTCACTACTCGATATTTAGAAATTCCCGGCAAATCAAAAAGAAAAACAGAGCAAATTATTCCTTTCCAATTAGATGAGAATCTTCCCTACTCGCTCAGCCAAGCTCACTTTAGCTCGAGACTGCACAAGCATACTGGTGGTTTTTCAGTACTAAGCAATATCGCACAATTAAATTTGTTCAAAGATTTTTTTAGTTTTTTTGAAAATAAAGAAGCTGGTCCCTCAATATTGACTTCTGAAATTTCAACGCTGCAAGCTTATGTCGATCATATTAGGATGAATGATATTTGTTGTATTTTGGACCTCGGCCACAAGACGACCAAAGCCTATTTTGTGCAGGACCGACAAATAGTCTCAAATCACACATCATTTGTAGCTGGAAATATTATCAATGAAATCATTTCTAAAACCTATCAAATTTCCTATGAAGATGCAGTTATTTATAAAAACGAAAATGCCTTTTTATTAACTGATGAGCAACTAGCAGAGGTATCACCAGAACAGCGAGATTTTGCCTTACTCATGAAACAAATTTTTCAGCCACTTATTTTAGATTTAAAAAGATGGGAAATAGGGCATAGGGTAAAATTTGGAACAAACATTGATAAAATTTATCTCTTGGGTGGTACCTCACAAATCAATAGCATTGAAAATTTTTTGAATTATCACACAGGGCTTAAGGTTGAAACCCTTCCCCCACTACTCGATATTAAAAATGAATATGCTATAAATGATAAATCTTTTTATCTAGTCAAAATGATGGCCATTTCTCAAAAACAATCTAGCAGCTTGATTAATTTTCTTACGGGAAAATTTCAAACGGCTTCTAATGCCTTTATTTCTATTCATTCAGCCGTTTTTATTTGGGTTCGTACTACCTTTATTGCACTTTTACTCATACTAGGCTTATTTACAGAAAAATTTTTCTTTTTAAATAAACAAGAAAAAGCAATAGATTCAAAAATAACAGGACTCCTTACGACTCCATCGCTAGATATAAACTTAAAAGATCGTAAACTTTATAAAACAAAACCAGAAAATGTTTTAAATACTCTAAGAAAAAAAAATAAAATTATAAAAGATGAAGTTAGCTCTATTTTGTCCTCAAATTCTATCAATGCACTTCATCCACTAGCAAAATTAAGCAAGTCAATGACATCAAATCCTAAAGTAAGTTTGGAAAAATTCTCCAGCGATGGAAATGTTGTTAAAGGAACTTTTACATCATCAGAACCTCTTGAATTAGAAGCTATGAGTAATCATTTAAGATCTTCAGGATTTAGTGATTTGCAGATCAACTACACTCCAGGTAAAAACATATTAACAATAGAATTTACGGATAAAGAGTAAAGTGAATAAATCTAAAAATATTTTTATCAAAATCGACGAATTTATTTTTCAAAAAATAGACATCATTAAACTCGATGGTAGTTTTCAAAAATTTAATGATATCCTTAACAGTCTGGAAGAAGATAAGCAAAAAATATTTGCACAAGTGATCACTTTCACATTTCTTATCATACCCTTTTTATTTGTAATGATTCTTTGGTTTGGAAATTATAAAACCAAAAAAAATCTTGATATCAAAAAGCAAATTCTGGATCAAATCGCCTTACTTTCAACAAGTAAAGAAACCCTAATGAATGTTAGCTCTGCTTATGTATCGCCAACTGCAATCAATGGCCAAGAAGACCTTGACAATAAAATGCGCAATCTGATGTCTCAGTCTAACATTGATCAAGCCAAAGTGCGGATTGCAAGCTTCAACCAACTCTCCTCTTCAAGTAGCATTTCTAAGATTGAAGCTGTCTTAAATTTTAATAATTTTGGAACTCTGGATTTTTCTAAATTTTTAAGTTCGCTTGTAGATCAAGAAAAATTTAAAGTCACAAATATTAAGTTAATCAAAAATAATGAAACTAGCCTTTTACAAGGAGAAATCTCCCTTATCCATTTAGGAAGAAATGCTGGTAATTAATAAAAAAGAAACATGAAAAGAAAAAGAATTCAATACAACGAATTAAATGAAGAAATCTATGGCCCCAAAAATTGGAGTAAGGCCCGCTTAATTTTCGTTGGCATTATCCTTTTATGCTTTGGTTTTCTTTTTAACTTTTCACTAGAAGACAAAATTAACAAATTGCTTATAGCTAATTTATCCAATAACGACGCCTGCCCAATCGTTTTTGAAAAGATTGAATTGTCGTACTTTTTACCAAAAATTAGCATAAAAAATCCTGTTATTATGGGCTCATGCTTTGGCCAAATCAATAACAAGCTTTCGCTCCAAAATATTACAATTGCCTTGGCCTCGCCAAGCATTTATCCACCAGGAATCAAGCTACATCTTTCAATCTCAGAAGGAAAAACCAAATTAAACATTTATCCAATTATTTCATTATTTTCAAGCTATATAGATTTTAAAGACTCTAGAATTGATTCCACTCTATTTGCAGCGATGACTAACACAAATAAGTCTCCTGTCGCTGGAATTTTAAGCTTGGAGGGATTTTTAAAATTTTCTTCGGGTAGCATTGTTGATGGACAGATAGATATTCAATCGAATGATTTTCATTTTCCTGCTCAAACCATAAATAGTTTTGAAATTAAACTCATAGATCTAAAAAGATTTAATTTTAGTGCTCATTTTGCAAACTCGCAAAACTTACAAATCGATAGATTTGATATCGGCACGCCAAACTCACCACTAGAGCTAAAGCTAAAGGGTAATCTAATTGTCAGATCTTCAAATTTTATGAACTCCCAACTGCTAGTCTCAGGACCTCTTCATCTGTCAACTTATCTTCTAACTAATTTTGAATTCATAAAATTGTTTTTGCCTACAGGTAATGCAAATGGTACCTATCAAATGAAGCTAGAGGGACCTTTAAACAATCTTGGAAAACCAGAATTTAAATAATTATGTCACCTGCAGAAATTGAAAACACTCTTCGTGCTCATCTTAAAAAAT
The DNA here is from genome assembly GCA_947448205.1 of Bacteriovoracaceae bacterium. GTDB lineage: Bacteria > Bdellovibrionota > Bacteriovoracia > Bacteriovoracales > Bacteriovoracaceae > Bacteriovorax. The sequence continues at coordinate 13,619 of CANFNL010000028.1, read as the reverse complement.
TGCTGCCTCACCACTGGGTGAGAGACGTTTATGAGTATGCCACTCTACCTGGTGGTAAATTATTTAGGCCAAATTTAGTTTGGTCTATCTTAAAAGATATAAACCCAGATCTCTACCTAAGATCATTTAACAAGAGTTATAGTGATCATGCGCTACTTGCAAGCAGTGTTGAATTTCATCACTGTTACACACTTATTCACGACGACCTCCCTTGTATGGATGACGACACAGAAAGAAGAGGTAAGCCCTGTACTCATATCAAATATGGGCAATGGCAGGCGCTATTAAGCGGAGATGGGCTTTTAAACATCTCTTATCAATTACTCTCCAAGACCAATGCTCCAAGATCGCTGGAAGTTATTCGTTTTTTTTCCTGGGCACTAGGCCCTAAGGGACTTATCCACGGCCAAGTGATGGATTTATCCCACGAGATGACTGCTAATTTCCAAAGCACCCTTCGCACTCACGAGTTAAAAACTGCAAGATTAATTCAAGTTGCTATTTTAGCAAGTGCCTGCCTTGCCAGTGATAAAAATCTTCAGCGAGAAAAAAAACTTTGGAAATACTCAAAGCTTCTAGGGATAAACTTTCAATTACTAGATGATTTAAGTGAGCTAACTGCTGTCGATCTAAGCCAGCATGAAAGAGATGTCAATCCGTGGCTTCATCACTGTCATGAATGTTTCTCAGCGACCATGAAATCACTCCAGAACTTTAACCATGTTAGTGACCAACTTAAATTAACAGAAACCAATAAAATTATCTGTGAGTACTATAAAAAAATGCTCAAAGATATTTTAGACAATCAAGAAATAATAGAAAATCACCTTGAAAAGAAGATTAGCCTTTTACCAATTATTTCTCTTATTGAGAATTTCAGTGAGACTTAAAATCTCACTTAATTTCGACTTCGCGAGAACTAATTTTTGGATATCAGATTCGTTAATGACACGCTTGGTTTGAGCGAAATTTTCTCTACCAACTGAAACTACATCATCACTATCAAAAGTGGAATTATCTTCTTGATAATCATTGAAATTAGCTTCAACTAATGGCCTGTTAGGAAGTCGTAAAAAAAGCTCCATCTTGGCTTTCTCAATACTGAGTTTATCTTCAAATAAAAGTTTTTTTATCAATAAAATAGCTTCGATATCTTTGTGCTCATATAACTTCAAGCCAGCAGAAGAGACAAGCGGAGAAATTTGCGAAAACTCTGATTCCCAAAATCTTAATACATAAGATTTTACACCGGTTAGAGCACAAACTTCATTGATCTTAAAAGAAGATTTATTAGGAATTTCTATTGGTTCATTCATAAATCTAGACCTTCACTCTAAAATAATATGAGACTGCTTAGGGCTAAAATCTATTCGTTATCATCCTCATTTGGATCAAAATCGACTTCGTCTTCGCCATCATCTGTATTGGACATAAACGAGCTAAGCGCTCTAGCACTTCCTTCTTTCGCCGGAAGCGATTTATTTTCATTTCCTTTATCATCAAGTCTATGAGCATACCTCATCGTGACGTCTTCTTTTAATACCTGAGAAGGTTTAAAAGTAAGAACCCTTCTGGCCGAAATATCCATAGCTTCACCAGTCTGAGGATTTCTTCCTACGCGAGTTGCTTTGTCGCGAATTGAAAAATTTCCAAATCCTGAAATTTTAACTTTTTCACCTTTAGAAAGAGTATCTTTGATAACTTTAAATACCAAATCAACTAAATCTGCTGCTTCTTTCTTCGAGAAACCAGCTTCTTTATAAACTCTCTCAACGATATCGGCCTTCGTTAGACTCATCATCTTCCTCCGTGAAAATTTGGTCGTAATACAATTCCCTAGTATTAACAGGTTAACAAAGAAGGTCATTTTTATCTACAGAAAAATTAAGTAATTGCAAATAATCTACTAAAACAATCAAGAAGAATTATCAATTTCTTATTTTTTCTTTAATTTTACCTTTTTATTTGTCTCTTTCTCTATTTTTTTCTGGAGACTGCTTCTCTCGGCATCTTTTTGCTTAATCCACGTCGTTAAACGATCATCGACTTCACGAAGCTCTTCAATCAATTTTTTCTCAATCATTGTTTTAGATTTTGCAATTCGATCATATTCTTTAAGAGAAGAAGTATCATCTTTAACCATGAGTGCACGTTTCTCAACTTCTTCTTTAGTCATTCGATAAATAGGCATATCGGCCAAGTATTCTGCAAAAGTAAATTTCTTTTTATCTAAATATTCGACAAATGTTTTTCTGTTTGCCGACTTTGTAGCAACTTCATATTCTTTATCTTTAATAAAGCGAATTATCTCGTTATTTTGACGGATTTTTCTTTCAAAATCTTCACAAAGCAGCTCGTAGCGACGCTTTACAACCTCTAGTCTCTTGGCCCCAAAAATTTCTATAATCTCTTCTGGATTATTAAAAATTCTTACTCCACGCTCTGAAATAAGTGTGTAGTTTGGAACAAGTGTGGTCGAAACCGACATCGTCTTGATCACTTCTTCCAAGGAAGGCTGCTGACCTTTTTTAAAAATCAATTCAATCTTTACATCATTATTGACTGAAGAATCGATAAAATCTTTTAGGAAATCGTCTTCAATATACTTAGTTAAATAACGATAAATCTTAGTGGCATCATAGCCTCGTGGAAGCTCGGTAATATATATCGATCCTGCAATTTCTTCAAATTTCATTCCAAAAACAAATCGACCTTTTTCATCTACTTCAATTTTATTTTTGTAATTATGGACATAACTTTTAAGTTTTTTTGCCTTACCCGTTTCAACAAATTGAATAATAGATTGAATCAAATCTGAGTGATGAAAACTTGGTATAACAGAAGAAAATCCCGTCCCGATGCCCTCTGCTCCATTTAAAAGCATGATAGGAAGTTTTGGTAGTAAACAAACTGGCTCCATGACTTTTTCATCATAATTAGGAACCATGGCCACTTGGTTCATATCATCAAAAAGTAAAAACTCAGCAACTTTTCCAAGCTTACATTCAATATAACGAGAGGCTGCAGGAGCCGTCTCCATTCTCTCTCCGAAATATCCTTTTTTATCAATCAATGGATAGTTATTTGAGAAAGTATAATCTTGGGCCATGTTAACAATAGCCGACTCAACTGAGGCTGGACCATGTGGATGCAAAGTTAAAACTAATCCCGTAGCACTGGAAACTTTCATTAATCCCTTGGATTGATTTTTCCAAAGCGTAAAAAGTATTCTGCGCTGGCCTGGTTTTAAACCATCCTGAAGGTAGGGAATTGCTCGGTCCATAAGGGTATAAATCTGATAAAGTCGATATTCTTCTTTAACTACTTCAGTTAATGAAACTGAATCCAGAGAGTGTAAGTATCTTTCTTCCATTACTATCTATCCTTTATTTTTTTGATTTTACTTTTTTAGCTGCCTTAGCAGCTGGTAGTGTTTTAGAAACTTTTTTTGTGGTCTTCGTTGGCTTTTTTCCTTCTGCCTTTTTACCTTTAATCGGCTCTTCTAAATCAGCAGCAACAAGTCCCGTTGATTCAGTATCGAGCAGTAATTCTTTTCGAAGATTAGTATCTTTTCCAAAACATATATCGAGGGTGTGTTTTGCTGATCCCATGTCTTCAACTGTGATTTTACAAAACTCTTCTCGAGACAATGTATGCTTAAAGGCTTCTGGAGACATCTCTCCTAGGCCTTTATTTCTTTGAATTTCACGAATTTTAACATTGGTTTTTTTCAATCGCTCTAATTGTTCATCGCTTTCAACAAAAAGTGTTTCTTTGTCAGTGATAACCTCAAAAAGTGGAGCCTTCGCAAACTGAATGGCTCCTTGCTCAAACATTTCTGGCCAGAAAGTGAAAAAGAAATTAACCAAGAGCGTATTAATATGTCCACCGTCTACATCAGAATCCGCGAGGAAAACAATTTTTGAATAACGAAGATTTTGAGAATCAGCTTTTTGTCCAATGGTGAGTCCAATTGAAGCCATGATGTCCATGAATTCCTGGTTATTGATTACGTCATTTATTGACGCTTGCATAACGTTCATTGGTTTACCCTTAAGGGCAATTCCCCCCTGATAGAGTTTATTTCGGGCCGAGCGCAAACCACCAATGGCCGAATCCCCTTCACAAATAAAAAGTGTGCAAAGATGACGATCCTTTCTCTCATTGGCATCCAAGAGCTTTTCAACTCTTTGCTTCTTAGCCTTGCGACCTTTAAGAGAAGCATCCTTTAATTCTTGAAAACGGTGACGAGACTTTGCTCGCTCGACGACAAGCTCTAAGTATTCTTTATTTTTGCGAAGAAATTTTTCTATATTTTCATTCATAAAGTGCTCGATCCCTTTTTCAAGGTTTAGGTCGCGCACTAATTTTCTTTTGGTTTGGGATTCAAAACGCGGATTAGGCATTGTGATTCCCATGACGAAAGTAGTTCCGGTTAATACATCATTATCAATAATTGTAATCTTCTCTTTTTTAGCGGCCCTTTCGATTTTTTCTTTAACAGCGTTGATGAATATTCTTTTTACACGATCATGGTGAAAACCACCGTCAAAAGTGGGAGTAGAGTTAACAAAAGAAATAAATTTTTCTCGCTCATCGCTGCGTTTATCTACGGCTAAAGAGAGGTGGAAATCGATCTTGCCTTTAACTGTTTTTCCTTTGGCATTTTGGGTCTGATAAACAAAAACTTCTTCGCCAAATAATTGAGCACTTTCTGGATCAATTCTTTGAGCCAACTCAAGTAAACCCTTTTTAAATTGGTATTTTTCACCGTTAAAAGAGAAAGTTAATCCGGGATTATTATAAGCTAGGTCAATAATCCTTTTTCTCAGCAAATCTTCATTTATAAGATTGTCTTTATAAACTTCTTTTGAAAGCATTAAAGTTACGCTGACCCCAGAAGCACCTTTAAATGGTTTGGGCTTAGTTTTATTGGTTTTAAGCGCACCATCTAAGAATTCATAGGTCTGCTCTTTTTTAGAATTATAGTGTTTTATTGTAGCTATAAACACATCAGAAGTAAGACAGGTCGCTGCTGCACCTAGACCATTTTGCCCTAAAGTCCTGAAAAGAAAACCCTTCTCATCAGTCTCTTCATCTTTAAATTTCGAACCTGTTCTAAATTCCGTGTAAACCTGAGGAACTTTATCAATAGGAAAACCAATTCCATTATCAGAAATAGTCACTGTTTTTTTATCGGGAGATAAAACGGTATTTATTTCTGTAACATGTCCGCGGTAATACTCATCAATGGAATTATCAAGAATTTCTTCAATGGCCTTAGATTTAGATTGATGAAATTTTACGGCCTTAAATTCGACTCCATTAGGTTTATAAATATAGGTCTCTAGCTCTTCAATATCATTACTACCAAAGACTAGAGTTATACGATTGCGTACATGCCATCTTTGATCCTTGCTCTCGATCACAGCATCTTTTGTGCTACCTTTTCTAACGACTGGTCCTACACTACTCATTATGTATCCTTTTCAACTCTAAATATTGGGAATATAATCAAACTTTGATGTAAGATTAAAGACCAGACCATGTAATAGAAAAGGTACAATGCGTTACAAAATAATTTTTCTGCTGCTCATTTTTTTATCAAATTCGCTCTTTTCAGAGGAGCTTCGCTTTGAAACCCTACCTCTAAAAAAAAATATTAAAGAAAATATTTTAGAAGGTGATGTGTTCTCCGAATCAAGCGTAAAAACCTTGGAACTTAAGCCTGCAGGCACAAAAGGCCAGAGCCTGAGCTTTTCAATTGCTGGCTTACATCCAAAATCTTGCAGCTATGCTCTAAAAACTTTATCTCTCTATGAAGAGTATTCTCACTTCTTGGGTTTTGTTAAAGAAAGTCGCTATGACGAGAGCAAAAAAGAAATTCAATTCCTGCTCTCACACGTGCTTTTGCCCTATGATATGATGCTTATTTTTAACTTGCCACGCATATCAAAAACTGGAAGTTATCCCTTTAGTTTTGAAATAGGAATTCTAAAAAATCTCCACGGCAATATCCACGTCATTGACCACAAAGGACGCTGCCTCTTTTACTCTACCGCTAATTGGATCGGACCCCATACAGGGCTAAACTCCACCGTCTTTGAAATATTTTCTCAGGTATTAACCAAGCTTTCTATGGAGATTTTATTTAGAATTTCTTCTAGCCTGAAGCATTGATCTAAAACATTAAAATGACAAATAAACGAAAGCGTATTATAAAATTTCTATGAGAGTTTTAAGAATTAGCGCCCTAGATACCTACCCCATCCGGCAACAAGTCCTAGTGCCTAAGCATGAGCTCAAAAAAGCCAAGTTTGAAAATGATGAAGATGAAGATATCTCTTTTCATTTAGGGGCATTTAAAGATTCAAAATTAGTCAGTGTGGCTTCATTTTTTTATGAAAGAAATCCCATCTTTCCAGATCTGCATCAGTATCAATTACGAGGTATGGCCACCCTTCCTGAAAACCAAGGACAGGGTTTAAGCTCTGAATTACTAACAACTGCCTTTCCCATTATTAAGCAAAATTTTTGCACGCTACTTTGGTGTAATGCCAGGCTATCGGCCGTTGGATACTACGAAAAAGTTGGCTTCAAGAAATATAATGATGAAGTTTTTGAAATCGAAGAAATTGGGCCTCATGTTCTCATGTCTAAACAAATCTAAAATCCTAAATTACTTAGAAAAACAAAAGAGCTTAACATTATTTCGATCGACGTATTGATAGCTTTGCTCTATACAAGTTTTTTTATCTAGAAAAATTTTAAGCGCAGCACACGGCAGTCCATGGGATTTTTTCTTTAAAGCCGCCTCACGATTATCGTTACATTCGGCGTAGCCTACGTCATTTACACAAGCAAAATGATTCTCTTCGCAGTCGTAAATAAGATAATTTCCTGCAAAATATTTATTATCAATTTTGTAATCATGAATGCGTTGGTCTTCTGTTTCAGATTTTATGGAATCAAATACTAATGAAGCGGCATTTTGCGCCTTGGTTGAGTCTGCCAGAGCACTGAGAGTGGCAAAAAAGACGATGGCCGTTTTCATTTTTGGTTTTTAATCTGCTTTTGGGCAACTTCGAGAAGTTGCTTTAATTCTTTGAGCTCAAATTCATAAAACATATGACTTGCCGATAATTTGGGAAGGGCCTTGCCAAATTTCATTTCTTCGTCAAAAGAGCGAATTCGATTATTGAGATTGTTTCTAATTGTTCTCATTTGTTTAGGTGTTTTTTCGCTAAAACTTGCTTTAAGACTTAATAGTCGCTCTTGCATTGATAAATTTTTATTATCCATTATTGATCCATTGGTAAAAATAATACTTGCCCGAGAGCTTATACCCTTCAACTGCTAGTGTGAAAATCAAAAAAAAGAGCGCCACAAATAAATAATTAAATCGCTTTTTTTGGGCCTTAAATCCATAAGCTATGGCCGTTAAAATTCCGGCCACCAGACCAGCACCATGAGCAGTGTTGGCAATTGGTCCTAAAATTCCTGTAAGGCAAAGAAAAAACCATCCTACCATCATTCCCATATCAAAACGAGGAATTGAATATTCAAACTGAGGATTTAATTTTTTATGAACCCAGACAAAAGCTAAAAGGGCATACAAAACACCAGACATCCCTCCAAACTGCGGACCGCTGACTAGGTATTGAAAAAGATTTGAAAAGAGTCCAGTTCCCAAAACAAAAAGAATAAGAAAATTTTTCTTAAAATTAAATTCAATTAAATATCCCAAGTCTTTAAACCAGAGCATATTAAAGAGGACATGAATAAAATTCATATGCAAAAATATTGGTGAAATTAATCGCCAAATTTGTCCATGCAAAATTTCATAAAAGGGCGAACTATCCACTTTTCCCATTAGCATAGCTTCATACAGAGAATCACCAGTTCTGGTAAAACTCAATCCGTAAATAACCACGCAAAAAATCACCATGGCATAAGTGGCTTCCCCACGAGGAAGAGTTTTTATCTTAATCCATTCTTTATCGACTTCTATAGATTTTTTAAATCCCATCTTGACTCTAAAAAAATCCTGAGCCTGGGCCAGGAATTCATCAGAGGCTAGTGATAAAATATAGAGATCATCTGATTCTGAAAAAATCAATGAAGCTTCAATACCTAGTTCGCGAAGACCGCGAATTAGCTCTTGTGCCATTTTTTTATCTTTTAACTCGCCAATAATATGCATGGAATCCTTGAATCATTGATCTGAAATATGCTCTTATGTTAATGCCTCCAAGATGTAATCCCAAATCTATCGGCAAAACATACCAAGATGATAAGCTTTAAGCGCTATTTTGAAAGATTAATAAGAAATAAGTTTCTTTTTAACCTATTTTAAGCTATGGTACATCCAAACGATAGCTATCTTTTTGAAAACATTACCAAAATTAAGGCATTGCATGTTAAAAATTAACAAGAAAGTCGAATACGCTTTAATGGCCTTAAAATTCATGGCCGATAAAACTCACTTGAGTGAAAATCCTCCCCTTATCTCCGCCCGTGAAATATGCGATGAATTTAAAACTCCTTTTGATACTACGGCTAAAGTTCTCCAATTGATGAATAATCATGATATTTTAAAATCAGTCAAAGGAATTAAAGGAGGCTACTCCCTTAATAAATCTCTTGAAGATATAACTTACATGCAACTCGTTCGAGTTATCGAAGCAAAAGAGAGCCTAGGACGCGTTTGTATAAGCAGCAAAGGAACTTGTGAGCTCTATGGTAAATGTAATATCGCCACACCTATTGAGCAACTCAATGCCAAATTAAATGCTTTTCTTGAAACATTAAGTTTGTCTGAGCTCTTAATGAGCGCTGAATTTAATCATCTGGAAAAAAATAGTCACAATATTTCATCACCTGAGACAACCAAATGAGTACAGATATTTTAAATAACGACTATAAATATGGATTTTTCACTGATATTGAAACCGAGGAATTTCCAAAAGGCTTAAACGAAAATATTGTAAGAATGATTTCGGCAAAAAAAGCTGAGCCAGAATGGTTATTAGATTATCGATTAAAAGCATTTCGCCATTGGCAGAAACTAGAACATCCCAAATGGGCAAAATTAGTCGTTCCAGATATAGACTATCAAGACTTGTACTATTATTCCGCTCCCAAAAAGAAAAATGCAGTCGCTAGTCTTGATGAAATTGACCCTGAACTATTAGCGACCTTTGCTAAATTGGGAATTCCACTCAATGAACAAAAACGAATTTCCGGTGTAGCTGTTGATGCGGTCTTTGATTCAGTATCCGTGGCAACTACTCATAAAGAAGAATTAGAAAAAGTGGGAGTCATTTTTTGCTCTATTTCAGATGCTGTAAAAGAGCGCCCTGAGCTGGTAAAAAAATACTTAGGAACAGTAGTGCCTTATTCAGATAATTTTTATGCTGCTTTAAATGCAGCTGTCTTCTCTGATGGCTCTTTTGTCTACATTCCTAAGGGAGTTAAATGTCCATTGGATTTATCTACCTATTTTAGAATTAATGCTAAAGAAACAGGACAATTCGAGCGGACACTCATTGTTGCCGAAGAAGGCTCCTATGTGAACTACCTCGAAGGGTGCACGGCTCCTCAAAGAGATGAAAATCAACTTCATGCTGCAATCGTTGAATTAATCGCTCATGATAATGCTGAAATCAAATATTCAACTGTTCAAAATTGGTATGCTGGCGATAAAAGTGGCATCGGTGGCATTTATAACTTTGTCACCAAACGTGGCAACTGTGTTGGAGTCAATTCTAAAATCTCTTGGACTCAAGTTGAAGCTGGATCGGCCATCACTTGGAAATACCCTTCTTGTAATTTAATTGGCGATCATTCAGAAGGAGCATTCTATTCAGTAGCTCTCACTAACAATTTTATGCAAGCCGATACTGGAACAAAAATGGTTCATATCGGAAAAAATACTAAATCTACTATTATTTCTAAAGGTATTTCCGCTGAGCAGTCGGAAAATAATTACCGCGGATTAGTAAAAATCATGCCGAGTGCTACTGGCGCTAGAAATTATTCTCAATGTGACTCAATGCTTATTGGTAACCGAGCCCAAGCTAATACATTTCCCTATATAGACGTAAAAAATAATTCTGCCGTGGTAGAACATGAAGCTTCAACATCTAAAATTAGTGAAGAACAACTTTTTTATTTGCAGTCTCGCGGACTCTCAGAAGAAAAATGTATTTCCATGATCGTTAATGGTTTCTGCAAAGATGTCTTTAAAGAATTGCCATTAGAGTTTGCTGTTGAGGCCGTAAAGTTAATTGAAATGAAATTAGAAAACAGTATCGGATAAAATATAACTATTGGAATAAATATGATTGAAATTAAAAACCTCCATGCCTCAGTTGAAAACAATGGAGTGACCAAAGAAATCTTAAAAGGCATAAACCTCACAGTAAAAGCAGGAGAAGTTCACGCTATCATGGGTCCCAACGGGAGTGGCAAAAGCACCCTCTCTAAGGTTATAGCGGGGCACCCTTCTTTCCATGTTACTGATGGTTCAATTACATTTAAAATAAATTCTAAAGAGCGAAATCTTTTCGAACTCGAAGCAGACGAGAGAGCAAAAAGTGGAATTTTCCTGGGGTTTCAATATCCTGTAGAAATTCCCGGTGTCACTAATTTTACCTTTCTACATGAAGCTTTCAATGAAACTTGTAAATACAATGGTGCACCAGAAATGGAGGCTAGTGAGTTTAGAAATTTTTTAAAACCTAAGCTTGAACTTTTAGAAATGAAAGAGGCTTTTTTAGATCGACCCGTTAACACTGGTTTTTCAGGCGGCGAAAAAAAGAAAAATGAAATACTACAGATGGCAGTACTAAATCCACGCCTGGCTTTATTAGATGAGACTGATTCAGGACTCGACATAGATGCTCTAAAAATTGTTGCTAAAGGTGTAAATGCCTTAAAGAGCCGCTACAATGCAACCGTTTTAGTGACTCACTATCAACGACTTCTTGATTATATTGTTCCAGACTTTGTTCACGTCCTTTATCGTGGAGAAATCATTCGTTCTGGTGGGAAAGAATTGGCATTGGAACTTGAAGAAAAAGGTTATGATTGGTTAATAAAAGAGCATGATGAAAAAACTCATGCCCAAAAGCACTGAGAGATCTTCAAAAGAGACATCCTAGAGACCCCTAAGAGAAAAAAAGATTTATGGAAAATATAATACACAATGAGCTGATCAAAAACTCAGCAGCACTTTTAAAAAAGCCTCTTGGCTTTAGTCCTAGTTATCAGCAGGCCATGTTAAAAGCGCATGAAATTTTTAAAAATCTTGGAATTCCCTCAAGAAAAAACGAAGACTGGAAATACACTAGTATAGAAAAAAATCTTTCAATTCGTTTTTTTGAAGACAATGTCAGTATTGTATCCGATGTGCCAAAATCAGTTATTGATCAACGTGGAATGATTATATTCAACAATGGAGTCTTTAATAAATTTCTATCGGTCTTGCCAGAGGGTCTTGAACTTACTGCACTTATTAATGAAGATATTTTTCTTGACTCTTTTGATGCCTTAAATTTTTCCACGGCCATCTCACCACTTTCTTTAAAAATTAAAAAAAATACCGTTATTGATTTTCCAATAACTATTATACATTTGGTAGATGATGTAGCTGTCAATAAAATCATCTGTCCAAGAATCATGATTCTTGCCGAAGAAAACTCTAAGCTTTCCATAATGGAAATTTTTGAATGTAACAAACCTGAGTTGTTACAATATACAACAAATGCCGTAACTCAATTTAGCTTAAAAGCTAATGCTCATATTGAACATGTGAAAATTCAAAACGAAGCCCGAAGTGCTACCCATATTGGTTTGACCAATGCCAATGTTTGCGCTGGTGCAAAATTCAAATCACTTACTTTGGATTTAGGCTTAAAGATGGCCAGAAACAATATAAATGTCTCATTAAATGAGCCCAATGCGCAGACTTCCGTTCATGGGTTATTTGCCCTAAAAAATACAGAACATACCGATGTATTTTCTGTAATAAAACATTTTGCTGGCCACACTTTCTCTGATCAACTCTTCAAAGGAATTCTCGCTGGTGAAAGTCACGGTATTTTTACTGGAAAAATTATTATCGTAAAAGATGCCCAACTTTGTACTTCTTCGCAACTTAACAAAAATTTATTGCTTTCAAAAAAAGCCCATATCGACACCAGACCACAATTACTAGTTCATGCTGACGACGTTAAGTGCTCACACGGAGCAACCATTGGTCAACTCTCTGATGAGGAGGCCTTCTACTTAGAAAGTCGTGGACTACCAAAAGAAAAAGCAAAACAAATGCTCTGTCATGGCTTTGCAACTGATGCCTTAGATAAAATTGAAAATGATAAAATTCGACAATTTTGTGAAAAAATCTTTGTAACTCATTTTAAAGTAACGGCTTTGGATCAACAGGATTTATGAAAAACAATTACACTCGAGATTTAAAAATTGAAAACATCAGAGAAGATTTTCCTCAATTAAAATCTATCGTGAATAATAAGCCGCTCGTCTATTTTGATAATGCTGCGACAACCTTAAAACCTAAAGTCATGATAGATGCTATAGCACATTATTATTCAGAAGAAGTGGCCAATGTTCATCGAGGTATTCATACATTATCAGAAGTTGGAACTACCAAATTTGAACAGACGAGATTAGGTGTAGCAAATTTTATCAATGCTAAAAATACTCATGAAGTAATCTATACTAAAGGAACAACTGACTCGCTAAATCTTCTGGCCCATAGCTTTGGAAAAAAATTTCTGAGTCCTGGTGATGAAATCCTATTATCGTTAATGGAACATCATTCCAACATAGTTCCTTGGCAATTAATCGCTCAAGAGATGGGAGCGAAAATTGTAGTTGTTCCTATTACCGACTCTGGCGAAATTGATTTTATCGAATATAAAAAATTATTAAATTCTAAAACAAAAATTGTCTCTATAACCTATATCTCCAATACTCTTGGTACCATCAATCCTATTGGAGAGATGATTGAACTTGCCCATGCTGCTGGAGCAAAGTTTTGTGTCGATGCTGCTCAGGCAATTGCCCATCTACCTATTGATGTTCAAAAGCTCAATTGTGATTTTCTGGTTTTTTCTGCTCATAAAATTTTTGGACCCAATGCCTTAGGTTTTCTTTACGGCAAAGAAGAACTTCTCAACGAAATGCCTCCTTATCAAGGCGGTGGGGCAATGATCAGTGAAGTAACGTTTGAAAAAACCACGTATAATATTTTACCAAATAAGTTTGAAGCAGGGACTCCGGCCATCGCTGAAGTTATCGCCTTTAAGGCTTCTCTTGAATACCTGCAGGCCATAGGGCTGGATCAGATTTCAAAACGCGAATCAGAATTACTAGACTATGCGAGTGCTGAATTAAAAAAAATACCAGGTCTAAAAATCATTGGTGAAGCCAAACACAAGGCTTCAGTTATCTCTTTTATCCTTGAGGGAGCTCATCCTCACGATATTGGATCGATTCTCGATAAGGAGGGAGTAGCAATTAGAACTGGTCATCATTGCACCCAACCATTACTCAAGCGCTACGGGGTCAATGCTATCGCTCGGGCATCATTTGCT
>CANFNL010000027.1 GCA_947448205.1 Bacteriovoracaceae bacterium | reverse complement strand
CCAATTCTCTCACGTCTTAATACTGCCAATTCATCTTCAGATAAATTTGAAACTTCTTCTTGGTCAATTTTATAGGATCCACTACTTGGAACATCTAACAATCCAAGAATATGCATGAGTGTGGATTTTCCAGATCCCGAAGGTCCCATAATAGCTACATAATCACCATCAATAACCTCAAAATCTACATTCAAAAGGGCATTAACGACATTGTCGCCCAGAGTATATTTTTTATTAATATTTTTAAGTGTTAACATATTTTAATGAGCACGAGCACCACCAGTACGCCTAGCTCCCATTGGAGAAAAGGGACTTGAGCCTGTGGCATTTTTAATATTTTTTGAATCAAATTGCGGTATTAATAGAACATCATTCTCTTTTAGACCTGATAAAATTTCGGTCCTTTTTCCATCAGTTATTCCAGTTTCCACGACTTGCTCCAAGGGCTTAGTAAAGTCTTGAGTTGAAGGATCTTTAAGCAATACAATGCTTTTGTTATCTTGAGTTTTAATGGCTTCAGTTGGAACAACAATAATTTCATTTTTAGAATCGACATTAAATATTACATTAGCAGTCATTCCACTTCTCATGTATGGTGGAGTACTAATTGGCAAGACATCGACAATATACGTTGTCACATTATTAACAGTTTTAGAGTCGTAGGCTATTTGATCAACAACAGCATCAATAGTAGCATCTGGATAAGCATCGAGGGTAATTCTAGCCTGTTGCTTTAATTTAATTTTTGCAATATCAGTTTCATCAACTTGGGCCTTAACGGTTAAGCGATCAGACATAACTAAAATAGCATCTTGAGTGGTAAAGGTTTGCCCCGACTCCACATTTTTTTGAATAACGGTTCCATTAATGGCCGCTAGAATAGGAGTTGCCCTGTACATCTCTTCCCACTCCTTAACCTCTTTAGGGCCTTTGGAACTTGCAGCATCGAGCATCGCCGCTCTTTCTGTAGAGCTCATCCAAGCCAGCACTTGACCTTTTTTAACTTTTGCTCCTTCGTTAACTAAGACTTTTTCCACTCGACCTGCAACTGGAGCTTTTATTTCAACTTTATTTTCAGGCTGAATAATTCCAGTGCTTAATATTTGAACTTTAATGCTTCCTTTGCGAACAATAGATTCAGTGTATTTGGGTGCTTCATCGGCATTTTTATTTTTTACATATTTTATTAAGCTCACGGAAATAACAATGATTAATAATATTAATACCCAAAGTTTTTTGCCAGCAAATTTCACTGAATGACTCCCTTGCCTTGAGCTTGCTCCCAAAGCGCTTCTGCAATGACTCGCTCTCTTAAAGAGAGAAGCCCAGCCTTTTGACGATTAATCAAATCATTTTCAATTAAATCCCAATCACTAAACGAGATGAGTCCGTTGTTGTATTGGGCTTTAGCGATTCTTTCTCTTGAACTAGCAGCCAAAATGAAAGCTTCATCGACTTCTAACTTCATGACTGCTTCTACAAATTTAGTATAGGCGTCTTTTAACTTACCCACACTTAAAGCTTTGGTATTTTTTAAATTAAGGGTGCTCGCTCTATAATCCTCACTGGCACTTTTATAAATGTAATAATCTTTACCTCCACTAAAGAGAGGAAAAATTAACGTTGCTCCAACACTCCAAGTATGAGCAATAGCATAATTTTCACGATCGACTCTTGCCACAGACTGATTTAAATTAAGTGTTGGATAAAAAGTAGATTTGGATAGATCTAAAGTTGCTTTGGCTATTTGCTGATCAAAAAAAGCTTTTTTATATTCTGGTGTGTTTATAGTAAGTTCATTGTAATTGAGATCTCGATTGGAAAGATAACCGGGAGCACTCATGGGAACGTCTCCTTCAACCTCTAATGAATCCCAAGCTTCTCGTCCCATCACTTTTGCTAATTGAGCTTGGTAGACCTCCAAAGAGTTCATAGCTTGAAGGTGTTCATATTTAGCTTGAGTCAAATAGGCTTTAGAGAGATTATAAGCACCAATATTTTCACGCCCACTTTCAAAACGCAATTGAACTAATTTTAAATTTGCTTCTCGCCTTTTGATTATATCATCGGTGAGTATTATATTTTTTTGGGAATACACTAGCCCCATAAAGGCAGATTTCAAATCATAACTTAGCTTAGCTTTTATGCTCTCAAGATTACTAGAAGTGCTTTGATTTAAATATTTAGCACGATCAACTTTAGCAACATCAGAGTAGCCAGAAAATAAATTCTCTACTGCACTAACTGAAGTTGAAAAACTTCTTGGAGCTGTTGTCGAATCATAATTATAATTTGCACTGGCCGATACTTGTGGAAAAAAGCCACTAGCTGCAGCACTCATTTGATAAGAGCTCGATTGCAAGGAACTTTTAGCAGAACTTAATTCACTGTTAGAATTAACTACTTCTTTAAGACTGTCTTCCCAAGTTATTTTATCTGCAGCCGCTGCCCAGAAAGGATTACCTACTACAAAACAGCACAAGAGAAATCTAAGCATCAATAATCCCAATCATTATGAAACTGATTAAAAGTCCGAGGTGGAGCTGAGTGCCTAGCGGGAATAGGTATTTCAGGCTTACTCGGATCGATTGGTGTACTCGAACAAGCAGTAAGCCAAGCCGCTGTAAAATAGATCATAAACTCCCTGAAAATTTTCATACACGACCTCACTTGAAAAAGGAGGAGGAGATCAGTAAAATTATACGCCTCTAAAATTCAAGTGGTCAATGCGAAGAAAATTATTTAATAATAATATAATAGAAAATTATAAGTATGATTAGCCAAATAATTCTTTAGCAAGATCAAAAAGTTTTTGCTTAGCTAAATAGTTTTTAATAATATTTCTATTTTCAGGCTTATACCAAAAAAAGAATGTTCTTTGTTTGGTTTTATCATCAAGACTAATCGCCGTTTTTACTTCTTTCAGTGTGTATGGGTGATAACCCGAATAATAAATCTCTGTGGCCACTGTCATTGGCGTTGGCGTGAAGTCTTGAACTTGCTCTAAACGGTAACCCAGTTTTTTGGTTTTAATTGCTAAGCGGGCCATATCCTCTGGAGTGCATGCTGGATGGCTTGAAATAAAATAAGGAATAATTTCTTGCTTAATTCCTTTCTTTCTAGAAATCTCCTCAAATTTTCTCTTAAAAGTTTCAAAATAATGAAAAGCAGGTTTTCGCATCATTTTTAATACATGATCTTCGGTATGTTCTGGAGCCACTTTTAATCTTCCTGAAACATGATGGGTAATAAGTTGATCAACATATTCTTCATCTTTTTTAGGATCTAGCGACCTTTCATTAAACATAAGATCGTAACGAAGACCAGAGCTGACAAATGCTTTTTTTACACTCGGATGAGAAGAAACCTCTTTATAGAGTTGGGTCATTTTTGATGGATCGGCATCAAGATTTTTACATATTACAGGATGTACACAAGAAGGAGCTGCACACTTATCACATAAATCTTGATCGATGCCTTTCATCTGATACATATTAGCACTTGGTCCCCCCATATCACTAATATACCCTTTGAAATCTTTCATTCGAGTGATTTCTTCTAATTCTTTCAAGACTGATTCTTTTGATCGGCTAGCAATCATCTTTCCTTGATGAGCAGAAATGGTACAGAAGCTACAACCACCAAAGCAACCACGGTGGGTGTTAAGCGAAAACTTGATCATTTCGTAAGCTGATATTGGCCCACGATCCTTATATTTTGGATGAGGAAGTCTGGTATATGGCAAATCAAAGGAGGCATCAATTTCCCCCTCAGTCATAGTCTGAAATGGTGGATTTATAACTAGAGTTTTTTCTTCTACTTTTTGGGTAAGTCGATTAGCAAATTGTTTATTGGATTCAACTTCAACATGCATGAAATTTTTAGCGTAAGCTTTTTTATCTCGTAAGCAATCTTCATGTGAAGTTAATTCTTGTACATCCCACAAAATATTTCCCATTGGCAATTCAACACCGGCTGGATGAAGAAAAGCAGTTTGTGGAATCGTTTTTAATTCATTGAAAGGAATTCCTGCAAGAAGCAGCCTTACAATTTCTTTTATTGGTGACTCTCCCATTCCATAAACGAGTAAATCAGCACCTGAGCTTGTAAGTATATTTGGCATGAGTTTATCTTGCCAAAAATCATAATGAGTGACTCGTCTCAAGCTTGCCTCAATTCCACCTATTACAACGGGAGATTCAGGATAGAGCTGCTTTAAAATTTTGCTGTAAACACTGGTTGCATAATCAGGCCGCTTATCAGTTTCACCACCAGGCGTATAAGCATCTTCTGAGCGTTTTCGCTTACCCGCAGTGTATTTATTGACCATAGTATCCATATTTCCTGAAGTCACTCCAAAGAAATATTTTGGTGCCCCAAATTTTTTAAAGTCTCGAAGGTCATCCTGCCAATTAGGTTGAGCGATAATGGCCACTTTTAATCCCATTGCCTCAAGTAGTCTTCCCATAACAGCTGCACCGAAGGCCGGATGATCTACATAGGCATCGCCAGTAATTAAAATCACATCCAGCTGATCCCAGCCGCGTTTTTTGGCTTCTTTTACGGTAGTTGGTAGCCAAGCAGTTATAGGTAATTCGCAATTTGTAGTATTATTCATAAAAACGTTTATAGACGCTTTTAAAATAGATTCATAGCCCTATTCATTCAAATTGCTCTTTTTTACAGGGAGGTAAGCCTTCGCCACCAGGATTTTTTTGGCATTATTCTAAGCCAAGTTTTGTCTTGATTGCTTCCACTGGCTTTTAAGAGTTTTTTTCTTTCTAAATCAGTTAAAATCTCTAACAAGACATCGCGATCAAAAGTTGGGAATTCTTTTAATTTTTCATCATCAAAGTCTAGAATAATCTGAGCGATAGTCATGGCTTCATAATATGATAGTGTTGAAAGGATGAGATCTGTAAGCTTTTGATCCAATTAAAAATCTCCAGAGCTTTTATAAGATTTTGGAAAATACTCCTCTAGGATAATAGGAAGTAAACCAAAAGTCAGCGAGGCAATTAGGGGGCCTACAAAAAGTCCTGATTGTTTCTAGCAGAAAGTAAATTTTCTGCAGAGAGAAATTGTCCCATTAACTTCGATCCTTTAATTAGCATTAGAGATAATGGTGTCGCTAGGCTTAAAAAAAGTAAAAAGGACAAAAGAATAAGTGACCAAATCCGACCGATTCCCAGCTGAATTAAAGACTTAATTAAGGGACTAAACGCCATAGCTAATATTGCTCCAAGGATAATAGGAAGATAAAAAGGCAATAAGATTAAGATAAAAGTGAATAAAATAATTGCCCCAGAGAAAATTTTCAAAAAATTCATCTTAAAATGGGTTGAAATATTTTTTTGATCCATCTGTTGCGACTCTCCGGCTAAAGAGTAATATTTTAGC
This sequence comes from Bacteriovoracaceae bacterium, assembly GCA_947448205.1. Classification (GTDB taxonomy): domain Bacteria; phylum Bdellovibrionota; class Bacteriovoracia; order Bacteriovoracales; family Bacteriovoracaceae; genus Bacteriovorax. Next base: position 17,777 of record CANFNL010000027.1, on the reverse strand, counting down.
TCTAAACCATGAGCAATTAATCATATATTTTTTGCACTAGACCTTTAACCATAAGCTATATCAACCTATCATAAGAAAATGAAAATTTTTTTAGTTATCTTAAATATTTACTTTGCCTCTTTTAGTCTGCATGCCAACGACTTAGAGCTAAAAACATTTGAGAGTGATGGCTGTACGATGTTTGTTGATGGTCCTCCTACTAATCCTGGTCTTTGGCGCCCTTGTTGCGTGCAGCACGATCTTCGTTACTGGTTTGGCGGTGATCAGTACGATCTCGATCAAACCGACCTAAGACTTAAGTCCTGTGTTCAAAAACTGGCCGGCAAAACATGGGCTGATATAATATATTTGGGAGTAAGACTTGGGCATTATTCTCCTGTTAAAAATAAAACTTTTTGGAGCTGGGGCTGGATGGTGGAGCGTAAAAATAATAAACTCTCACTACCCGAAATAGAATATATAAAGTCTGAATTAAAAAGATTACCAATAGATCCAATAGTGATAGAGAATTTTATTAATACTAATTTTCCGGATTCTAATGTCAAAATTTAATATTCCCCATTCTGAATTTCATTTTACTTTTTCCAGAAGTTCTGGAGCCGGGGGCCAAAATATCAATAAAGTAAATACCAAGGTAACACTACATTGGAACGCTCGCCTTACAACATGTCTTCCCGAAGCAGTTCAGCAAAGATTTATAACAAAATATTCTAATAAACTAAATGATGAAGGTGAAATTACGCTTTCAAGTCAAGCTCATCGCACTCAGCATATGAATATTACCGATGTCATCAAAAAACTTTATAAAATGATAGAATCAGTTGCGCTTGCTCCGATTGTGCGCAAGCCGACTAAACCCACTATATCATCTGTCAGAAAGCGTGTTGATGAAAAAAAGCAGCATGGAGAAAAGAAGAAAAATCGTCAGGAAAAATTTTAATTAGTTATCGAATTAATTTTAAAATTGCAATGGCGTATCTATTCCGAGTGTATTCGTTTTGTAACTAGCAAAGTTTAAGAATTTTATAGGGTCTATTTTCACTTTATATTTTTGTAGCTCTCGCTCTTATGATAGAAAAGTTTGATCTTTAGCTTTCAAATAGAATTTGGATAGATCTTTTGACCAACAAGAAGAATGTATCACTATGACAAAAATAAGGATAAATCGAATAATTTTAACTAATATAATAGGACCTTAAAATTTTACTGACTTAAAGCAGATAATACCCGCTCAATATCCTCATCACTATTGAAGGCGTGAGGAGATAATCGAATACCTGGCCCTCTAAGAGCAAAATTACAAGGTATTGACTTAAGCTTTTGAACGCTATCAGGTCTTGGAATAAAATTTACAATAGAGCTGTTATTATTATAAACTTCATAGCCTAAGTTTCTTAATCCCAAAGTTAACTTAGAAGAAAGTCTTAAGACCTCAGTTTCAATGACAGCAACAGTAGTTTTTAAAATCAAATCAACAGAAGCACCAAGGGCGCTAATTTCTAAGACTTGCTTAGAGCCTGCTTCAAATTTCAAAGCGTCCGTTTTAGGAATACATTGTAAATCAGTAGGATCATCACAAGTGCCAAAAGTATAGGCTCCTACATTATGAGGACGAATAAGGTTAATATGAATCTTATCTAAGGCTAAAAAGCCCACACCCACTGGACTTGTCAGCCACTTATGACTTCCACCGGCCACAGCATCTATTCCTAGATCTTTCATGTGAAAGGGATGAAGTCCAAAGCCTTGCATGATATCCACAAAGAGAAAAATTTTTTTCTCGCGAGTTATTTTTGATAGAGTCACCAAATCAGTTCTGGCACCAGTTAAAAACTGAACCCATGAGATCGCAATTACTTTTGTTTTTTCACTAATTTTTTCAATGATTTTTTCGACAGGTGTAGTGAGATTTTTTTCTGACTCAACTATAATAAGTTTTGCTTCTTTTCTTTTACAAGCCTCCTGCCAAGGATATATTTGAGAGGCATATTCTTGATCCCAAGTAATGACTTCGTCATTGGGAGCTAAGGGAAAATTAAAACATAACTGGCTAATTGCACTCGCTGTGCTTTGAAAAAAAGCTATTTCAAAGGGATCGCAACCGATTAGACTAGAAAGTGAAGTCCGCGCATGTAATACATCTTCTACATAATCATGATCAGTATAAAAGCCTTCTTCATAAAAACGATTTCCCCAATAAAGTATTTTATCCTTGGCCGCTCTAGAGATTGGGGCAAGGCCTGCATTATTTAAATGCAGGCGAGTATTGGAATGAAAAAAATTATTTTTATAACTATTTAGCATTCAGAAGCCATCTGTGAGATTTCTACCAGCGCTTTTTCTAAACGCTCAAAATGCAGTCTGTAACCTAAAAGACAAATGCGAATGGCAAGCTTTCCATTTAAGGTACACGAAGATAAAAATAATGTTCCTTTACTATTAATTTTTTCCATCAAAGCCTTGGAGGCTTCGTCTCCTTTTTTATGAGCAAAAGCTAAAATTGTTAGCTCTGGAGCTGAAAGAATTTCAATATTTGATATTTTACTCAACTCATCACTCACCCACTGGCTTAATTTTAATTTTTCTTCTAAGTTCAATACAAAGGGAGCAATCCCCAAAGTTTTTATTGGAAGCCATAATCGTAATCCGCGATAGTCGCGAGATAACTCTGGAGTTATATCGGAGTAATCATGATCTCCCATAGAAGGATGCGGCGGCATATAAGAGTCGTCAGAAATATAATCAAAACTCATCACCGCTCCATCTTTAACTAAGAGGCATCCAGTACCATAAGGAATAGAAAGCGCCTTGTGAGGATCAAGAGCAATTGAGTCCGCTAGATTAATTCCCTTAAGAAGCTCACGTCCTTTTTGAGTGAGCATGAAGAGAGCTCCATAGGCACCATCAGCATGCAGCCATAAATCTTCGCGAGCAGCAAGCTCTGCCAATTGATTAATGGGATCAACACTCCCAGTTTTCGTTGTACCAACAGTACCAACAAGGAAAAAAGGCTCTAGTCCATTTTGTCGATCAGTCGCTATTTGCTTTTTTAGTTCAGCTAAATCTATTTTAAAATGACTAGATTTAATAAGCCTCAAATTTTCTTTTTTAAAACCAAGCATTACCCAAGCTTTGGCCACACAATGATGAGCTTCTGACGACATGTAACCAGTACTTTTAGAAAAGTCATGACCTTTTATTTTCTCTTTACGGGCCATCATTAAAGCATTCATCGTGGCAGAACTTCCACCGGTGGTTAAATATCCTAAAGCCGTTTTTTCATTATAGCCCATCAATTGAATAAACCATTTTATCACTTCTTGCTCGAGTGCCACTAGACCTGGGGCCATCATATAATGGCCAGTAAAAGCATTTAGAGTTTGAGCAATCATTTGAGCCGTATTTGAAATCATATTACCACTTCCTGCTACATAGGCTGCAAAACCTGGATGTCCTGGTAATTGAGAAAGTGGTGCCATCTCTTTAAAAATCAAATTTAGTAGACTCGTATAATTTTCCGGCCGTTCTGGGAAATTTTTGGTCATTTGATAAGGAAGGATAAAATCTTTTTTTAATCCATTTGTTTTTGGGTCATGAGCAAGTCCCATAGGATGCATATTAGGAAAATCTTGCATATAGCTTAATATTTCCGTTTGAGTTTGATCTAACAAGGATTTTATTTCCTCGTTATTCATCTCTAAGGGTTGATCAATATTTTTCCACCAATCGGTTTTATCCATTTGGTCTAAGACGTTTAGTCTTCTAGGATGAATATATTCTTTGGTTTTTAAAAGTAATGTAGATCCATTATCAGAACTTCCATCGAGGGTTCTGGCCATTCTAAAACCGCTGTGTTGATAGAAGTGTGGTCTAAAATGAAAACGTGAATACCGACTAGCTTCCTGGCCACAACTCATAAATGATCCACCCAAAATCATTTGATGTTTTCCATCAAAACAAGGTGTAGAAAAATCGTCGTATAAGGCATGGATCTCAAAACCTGGAAGTGGGTTAAATTGATCCTCTAACCAGTGCCAAGTATTACCGCCTAAAATGCTTGATACACTTGAAGCACTAGAAAAAATAAAATTAAAATTTTCTTTAAAGTCAGATATTTTTTCTAATTGTTTATATGATTTTTTTTGCAAAACAGAGTCATTATTTTTTTCCCGAAGAGCAGCAAACTCTGCTTCAGTAAAAAGTCGATAGGTTAGTTGAGTCCTACCATTTTTTTTATCTAACTCATTTTTCCAATTGCAAAAAGCGACAGCTTCATGAAAATTAACTTCTACCGGCCAATTCCAAGGCATCGGAATTATTTCAAAAATTGTTCGTAGCTCATATTCATGTGAGCCCTCAGGGCCAGTAGCAGCCCAAAAAGTTGGTCTTTTAGTATTTCTAAATTTACGCCACTCCCTGCCCTCTTCTCTCCAATAACTATCATTGACATAAGCTCCACTGGCGACAAAGTCAAAATATTCAAGATTAGTGATCTGAAAATTTGTATATTCAAATTCTTTATAAGAGACCTTGCGTTCTCCATATTCATTATCCCACCCAAAAGTAGGAACTGTTTTTGGTTTACCAATTGTTACAACTCCAGCTTCTTTTTTTATCCAAGAATTTTCTATTTTCGAATTATCTGTTTTTGAGGGATGAATTGGTGCCCAGTACTTTGGAGTTTCTACATACTCTATGGGCAGTTCGCGAATAAGCACACTAGAAGTTTCAAAATGAATTTTTTCATGCTCCATTCCCATCCATAAAGACCACCAAGGAGAATTAGCCAGTAGTGGGCGATTGGCTAAATCCAAATCAGGATGAGTCTTAATTAAATTCACCACAATATCATAAACAGATTTGCGATATCCATGAACAGCGGCCACACTAGGCCACTCCATTTCATTTTTCCCCATGTCATCCCAAGACATCTCATCTACGCCAGTTTCTAAAACTTTTTCTAAGTACGAATTAACCGCATCTTTTTGCAAGCCAACAATGCGCAATTTGTTTAAATATAAAACGGCAGGATGCCCGTAATAAAAAATAAGGGGGTGGCGAAGAGCGTGATAGGGCGGACGCTTGTAAACTTCCTCAACTTTTAATCCCTGAAATAATAATTCTGTTAGAGTCCATGAATTATTAAAATAATCGAGAATATCTTCACGGCTGCAAATTTCTAAATTGAGAAAGGGAAGTGCAACCAAACATTGCCTAGTTTTATCAAAGCCAGGACATTGCTCTGGGGCTAGCCCCGTCCACCAAGAAATTCCAAATTGTTTTTGTATATCGTTTTGAAAAGACTTTTCTTGTCTAGTCTTAGTTAAATTGGGATTTCTGGTAATTGTCACAGTCATAAGCAACTCCGTTAATGATGTTGCTATTATCGGATATTGTTTACTATTTGTCATGGTAGACCATGCTTCTACGAAGTAAATTATAACGTTTATACCAGAGACAAAGAGTAGACTACTGTCTTTTCCTCGTAAGTTATCTTGATTCTAAATTAAAGGGCAAAGGTGAGTCACTCTCCCCATTGACTAATAAATTCCAGAAATGTTTTCCAGAATAATAGACTCTAGTGGTTACTACTTTTAGCGGTACTGCCAAGTTGATCGCCAACTCCTCCCCTGCTGCCAAGGTCAATTTTTTTCCCTTAAAAACTTTTATATTATGACTTCCGTTAGCTCGAAGCAAATGGACTTCATGATCCAGAATAATTTTCGCCTCTTTTGGGGAGAGATTTTTAACGACGAGAGATACCCTTAAAGACTCTCCCACAATCACTTTTTTTGTGAGAATTTTTTGATGGCCGACAACAATTTTTGCTTGTTCAATTCCGTGAAAAATAAAAGCCTTTTTAAAACCTTTTTTAATCAAAGTGCGGCTGGCATGTTTAATCACCCACTCTGTCTCAGGAGTTTTATTCTTATGAAGGTGCCATTTTAAAAGTGTTTTATAAACGTATTCAGGATGATTTTTTGAATGATCATTTAAGTGATTGGCCACTGATTTTCTCACATAAGCCGAGGGGTCATCTTTTAGTTTTTCTAAAATAAAAGAAGTCAGTCTAGGATTTTTAGCAACCTCGTTTAGCTTTAAGCCCCATGGCAGCAATGGTCTTGAGCTTTCAGAAACGAGGCGTCGGACATGCTCATTATCATCCTCTAACCATTTTCTAAAAACATTTAAAACTTTTTTTTGATCTTTTACAATAAAAGGCCGAACAGCAAACTCGCTTGTAAATTCTTTTGTCATTTCTTTAAGGGCACTTAAGGATCGATCAAAGTCATCTAATCCATATAAAGAAATATAATGAGTCAAAGGCCACAGGGCCATGCCTGATAAGCCGACATTATCTTGTTCATTTTTTTTTACAGATCCAAGAAGTATTGGGATGGCAAGGGTGAAATCTTTGGGTAAATTTTTATATAATTTTTCTGCTAAAAAATGAACGCGTTGCTTAAGCTCAAGGGGAGAAAGTTCTGCTTCGATATTTTTTAGAAAGGACTTTTTATCAAAACAAACATTTTCAAAAAAACAATTGTGAGAAATAGCTAAAGCTATCTTTTCTGCAATTTTTTTATTAAATAAATTTTTAAATGGTTCCATAGAGCAAGATTAGATTAACTCAGTTATACTTTCAATCCCGATTTTCTTAGCGTAATATCCCCCTATGACGCTTCAAGAAATCAAAAACTCACTTTATCAGACGATGAAGACAGGCTCTCCTAGAGAGCGCAGAGACCAGCTCATCACTGAAATGGCTAAACTAAATAGTCAAGAGATTCACTGCTATAATTGTACTGGCTCTTGTTGCACCATGAGTGCCAATTCCATGCAAGTTACCCCACTAGAGGCTTTTGAAATCATTCTTTCATTGCAAGTGACAAATTCGAATCTATCTGAGTTAAGAAATCTCTTGCAAACAAATATTAAAAACTATCGGCTTGATCACGAAATATTTTTGGGGAAAAAAACGCCCCCTCACTTGCGAAAAACTTATACTTGTCCTTTTTTTGTACCCGGCGCAAAGGGGTGCAGCATAAAAAAAGAATTAAAGCCCTATGGCTGCTTAGGATTTAATCCAAAAATAGAAAACGATAATGGTAGTCAATGCCATTCTGATCTAAACTTACTAACGAGTCGTCAAGAAAATCAAAAAAGTAATGAAGACAGGGCCAATGAATATCTTAAAAATCATTTTCAATTAGATTGGCAAAAATTAGAAATCCCAAAAGCTGTTTTAAGCTTACTTAATAAAATTTTTAATCATATAAACTAGGCAAAAGATGAATCTTAAAAAAAATGGCGCTCTTTTAACAGTTTTACTAATAGTCTTTATCGATATTCTTGGCTTCACTATTATGATTCCCCTATTGCCTTTTTATGCTGAAAGTTTAGGAGCCTCTCCCTTTGTTGTCGGAATGATTTCTTCCATCTATGGACTATGTTCGCTAATAGCCGGTCCTATTCTAGGTGATTTGTCTGATCGTTATGGAAGAAGAATCGTTTTACTTTCAAGTCAAATAGGAACTTGTCTTGGATTTGTGATTCTTGCTTTATCGAATTCATTATGGATTGTTTTCCTCTCTCGTATTATCGATGGGATTACTGCAGGAAACATAACAGTGGCCCAGGCTTATATTTCTGATGTGACCGAGCCCCAACATCGAACTCGCGCCATGGGTTTAATTGGTGCCTCCTTTGGACTTGGTTTTATTTTAGGCCCGGCTATTTCTGGAATTTTGGTTCACTTTGGTCACGCTGCTCCCATTTGGGCTTCGGCTGGTTTATCTTTATTAAGCATTATTGGAACGGCTGTCTTTCTTAAGGACGTCAAAAAAATTGAAGCCAACTCAAAGACTAAACCAGGGGCCATTGAACAAGTAAAAAAATATTTCCATTTGTTAAACACACCTGTTTTAAAAGAATGTTTTACTCTCTTTTTTATTTTCTCAGTCTGTTTTTCCCTTTATATGTCAGGGCTCGCCCTTTACTCAGAGAGAGTCTTGACTTGGCAGGGGCATGCTTTTAGCGCTAAAGAAGTTGGACTACTACTCTCTTATGTTGGGATTGTTGCTCTTTTTATTCAGCTTCTTCTCATGGGTTATTTAGTTAAAAAAATTGGTGAGTATAACATTATGCTCATTGGTTTTTTCTCGACAGCTTTAGCTCTTACGGTTATGGGTTTTGCACCAATTTTAGCTATATTCTTAATGGGGATAACCATTAATACTTTTGGAAATGCTATACTACGACCTGCAATTTCGGGAATGCTCTCTAAAAACGCAAATCCTGCTTATCAGGGATTAGTTTTTGGTCTAAACCAAACCTTAATGTCGGTTGCCCAAATCATTTGCCCGCTAGTAAGTGGATGGTTGATTGAAAAACATTGGACCTTTAGTTGGTGTTTATTAATTGCCGCAATTTCACTTTTAGGCCTTATTATTGGTTATTTTTCTTCACATAAATTTAAACTAACTCTATCCTAATTTTTATTAATTTTTTTTCCCAGAAAGTTCATTGTAATTTTCTTATTAACGAGGGAAATTTTATGAGTGAAAAAATTAATCTAAAAAACTTGAGCAAAGAAAAATTGAAATTAGCTATCGAAAATTTCCAACAAGCCGAAATTGAAGGTGCTGAAAGCCTCACACCTGTGACTTATCATTGGGCTAAAGAGAAAATTTATCATAATAAAAAACTTATTCTTCGATACCCCTTGGACCAAAAACGAGTTGATAATGCAACCAATGAAGCTTGTGCTGCTGCGGCAACGCTTCTAAGTGCTGTCCGCTACAACAGTCAGAGAAGAGAAAAATTTTTAGAAGAGGAGATTAATAATCTTATCAATGAAGGAGGGCCATCTCTATAATTATTTGCTATACTAGTTCTTAATGACATTTTCCAAACGACACTTAGGATTTATTCAGATCTTTTTATCAGGTATTTGTTTTGGTTTTTTAGGCTTTTACGGAAAAATGGCCTACAAACAAAAAATTACCCCTGGTGAGCTTCTAGCTTTACGCTATTTTATTTCTGCTCTTATAACTGGTTTTTTAATTTTATCTACTAAACCCAAATCACTCATCAAACTTTCCCTCAAAGAGATTTTAGCCTCATTACTTCTTGGCATTTTAGGTTATGCCCTTTTTTCAAGTTTATTTTTTCTGGCACTAACTGGTTTATCTGCTTCTCTAACAGTCTTATTACTTTATACCTATCCGGTCTTAGTCACACTTTTTTCAAAATTCTTTTTCAACGAGCTCATTGGAAAAAAAGGCATACTTGCCCTTATTTTAGTAAGCATTGGTCTCATTGGATTAGTCTGGGGTGAATGGAGTGTTAGCGATCCTAAATTTTTATTTTATGGATTTGGATCAGCATTTTTTTATGCTCTCTATATTCTGCTGTCTAGAAAGCACTTAAGCCATATTGAAGCTCTACCCTCATCTTTTTATGTTCAGCTTGGCGCGGGTATTATTTTATTTGTTATTAACTTCAGAAAAAATCTCTCAAGGCCTTTTGAAATAATCTCCCAACACCCTTTCATGATTATCTCCATGTCGATTCTCTGTTCACTCATGGCCATGACCCTTTTTTTAGCAGGCCTTCAAAAAATAAAATCACAAGAAGCTTCTATATTAAGTATGACTGAGCCTATTTCAGGAGTGATTATAGCTGTAATCCTTTTAGGGGAGAAAGTTCAAACCGTCCAAATTTTAGGAGGCATTCTTATATTAATTGGCATACTTTTAACATCCCTAAAGACATAAAATGAAAAAAAACTTTCAAGACCACATTAATGATTTAGGACTTTGGAGCAAATACAAAAAAGATCTTTGTAAAACGTGTGAAGGTCTTTGTTGCTATATGCCCGTAGAAATTAAAATAGTAGATCTTATCCGCTTAAAAATTTTAGATGAGTTTCACCTTGAATTATCTGCACGCGAACAAATTAAAGATGCTCTAAAACACCCCGCTATTTTGCGATATACGCCAAGTACTGAGAAATTTACCTTAAGGCAAAAGCCAGATGGTTCATGTTATTTTCTTGATCAAAATAAATTATGTACTAAATACAACAACCGTCCTGAGACTTGCCGCAATCATCCTCAGGTAGGGCCTAAACCTGGCTTTTGTGCCTATATGAAAAAAAATTAAGTTACCCAGATATCCTTGTTAAATTTACAAAGCCCAATTTGAATTTCGTGATAGGAAAATCCCACTGATTGATATATGTCAGATGCAAAATAGTTGGGGGCAGCAACAATTACAAACTTGGAAACACTTAAATGCTCTTGAGCAAACAATAATGTTTGATACATCAGAGTTGAGCAAGCACCAATTCGTCTATAATCAGGATGTGTGCCAACTGTTTGAAATCGCCCCAATCCATTTTGATAGAATAAACCTAAATCCCCTATTAATGTCTCACCTAAAAAGGCTCCCATCCACAAACCTAAATTTTGAGATATCATCAAACGGTAATCGGCAATTTTTCTAACGGTAAATTTACGATATGGATCCTCTTCAAAATGTTGAGCTCTGTTGGCTACTTGATTATTGATAACTTGCTGCCAATCATTTTCAGTCATAATTGCTCTAATTTCTAAATCCTTATTTAGTTTTTTTGGAGATAAGATTTGGTCATTAACCATAACAAGAGATTTTTCTAAATTAAAACCCTCTGCTATAAATTTTGAAGATTCTCCCACCTCTCCACTTAAAGAATCCCAGGAAAAAGTCATGTGCTCAACAGCTAAAGAGTAAAATTTTTCATTGAACATCTTTTGCCATTTTAAAAGTGAATCTGATTGAGGAGGATTTTTAAAATAGAGAAGATTTCCCCAGAAAAACTTAGGATTTGATGGAGTTTGTACAACATAATAGTTATCATACTCAATCACAACTCCATTAAAACGATGAAAATATAAATCTGTCTGAAAAGCCAGCGAATCGATTTTCATATAATCCTCATATGAAAATTTTATTATGAAATGAAATGCTTTGCAAATGTCAGGAAGATTTTTTAAATTTTACAGAATTTCAACTGATCCAAGTGATCTTTAAACCAATTAATCAACAAGGCTTTACCACGATGATCATTTTGTCTTAGTGGGCCCCATTGAAAAATATGCTTTCCAAAGATTTGCCCTTCAAAATCAGATCGAAGTTTTTTACCTTTATTTCTACCCTCTCGTACAGGAGCACCTTGGAGTTGCCAGTTCATAAGCGTTAAACCACAAAGCAGATTGTCCTTCGGATTTAAAATACTTTTATCGGCTGATGTGATTCTACACTGAGACTTAGCCGTTTGTTTTGCTAACTGAAGTAGACCATAACTTCTATGACCTCGATTTAAAGCAGATCTAGCCTTAGCATTAAAAGCGCTTTCAGCTCTCGTGAGTGCAGAAAAAAAGACTACCCAAAAATCAGACTTATCTTCAAATGATGATTTGTTATATCCTGCGCATTCGAGTTGATCCAAATCTTTTTCATCTATTTGGATATTGAGAAAAGCTATAGCTCCAGATCTATAGTCATCTTTTTTAAGCTCGTCTTTAATAAGATCACTCCACTCACTTTTCCATGAAAAATTTTTTCTATAAGAGTTTATTTGAACATCAGCTTCTAGCTGAAAAGAGCCAATTAAAAGTATAAAAAGGAGTAAATTGAAAATTAACTTCATTTAAATCATTATAAGGAAATGATCAAGATCAATCAATAATTAGTGAGAGTGCAACTCATTAAGATCTGAAATTATTTTTTGATCGCTCACAATATAAGCATCAAATGTTTGATTAGGGTTACTTTTTATCCAAGGAAAAAAGGGAGCTGATTGGTGAGTTCCAATAAAAACATCAATGTGATTATTTTTAATCGCTCCCCCCTTATCTCCTGCAAAAAAATATCCATCATGAATAATCACGCGACCACTGTCTAGGATAATTTTCGCTCCTCGTGCCTTAGGAATATATAATACTGTCCCAGGAGTAATTTGACCAAGATCAGTTGCGATAGTTCTGTAGGGAGCTAAAATAAAATCATCTAGCCCATCTCCATAAGGTCCAAAAGCTTGACGAAATTTAGTTTTACTTACATCAAATTTAAATATTTTTTTACAATCTACATTATTGTCAGAAGTAACTCCTGCATAATTAAAAGTCTTAGCATCACTTTTTGGATTAAGTACACGAACTGATCCTTCCATCGCCGAATTACACCATTGTTGCAAACTCAATCTTGGCCCCAGTTCGTTATTGCTCATATCTCTTAGAGCGTAGTCTCCTTCTCCATCATTAATTTGTGGCAAATAATAATAGGTTCCCCAGAGAATCATTTTTTTACTAAGGTCATTGGGCGTAGGTTCATGGAAAGAGAAAGTATCTCTACTCAATGGATCGTTGGTATAGGGTAATTGGTGTGTTTTTGCCGAAGCACACGAACAGAGAAATATTATTGATATAACCAATGAGTTTTTTTTGAGCACCTTCACTTCTCCTAGTAGCTTAATAATTAATTATAGGAGGGAAATTGAAAATGTAGGTTACAGACAAAAAATAGGAAAATAATTCCTGAGTACTATGTTTTAAATATATTTTAAGATGGCCAATATTCCCCTAAAATAGGTTTCATAATCAGTAGAACTTGGAATATGGATAAAAGTTCCCGGACAATTTTTATAATTTATTAAAAATGAATAGAGCAAATAATTGCAGACATACTCTCCAGCACTACTAGAAACTTTTGCAGGACAAGAAATTGCAAGAGCTGCTTGTACTAAATGATCAGCGGGTAGCGTTGAAAATATTCCATCCTCAGTAGCTTCATTTATTTTTTGAGATTTTAAAACAAGCCCATCATTATCAGGAATTCTAGCGTCTACCCAATTTATACCTATTCGCTCAACGGTAAGATCACTTCTGTTTTTAGCAAAACCTGTAAGAATGACGTGGCTTGGAGAGAGCTTTTGAATTTCATTATCAAGGAGAGTGTATGAATTTGTAAAACTCACAGGCAGCAACAAGGTATTGATTGAAAAATCTAACTCTTCTTTATTAAGATTAAGCCATTTAAGTAACTCGGCGGAGGGATTTGTGGAATCACCATCAAAAGGCTCAAATCCAGTTATCAGAATTTTCTTAAAGCTACTTTTCACTTAATCTTCAGGATTAAAATCCGCTTTTCTGCCGCGATTTTTTATAATCAATCCATTTAAAAAATTACGTAATAATTGATCACCACATTCTTTATAATTGGGATGATCAATATTTCGAAAAAGAGCAGAAAGCTCTGATTTAGTAATTTTAAAGTCAACAAGTTCGAGACACTCAATAATATCTGTATCTTTAAAAGAGAGTGCTATGCGAAGTTTTTTTAGGATATCATTATTTGTTAGCATCGAGATTCCTTTTGTAGGAGATGTATAAATTTTCAATCTTCGTTCGTGCCCAAGGAGTTTTGCGCAAAAAAGTTAAGCTTGATTTAAGACTTGGATCATTTTTGAAGCAATTTATATCTATTAACTCTGAAAGTTGAGAAAAACCGTAATAGGTAATCAATTCAGAAAGTATATTTTCTAAAGTTTTTCCATGAAGTGGATTATTGTTATTCATGAATAAAATATAACCATTTTCGCCTCATTCGTATGCAATTTTTTGTAATTACTCGCTAAGATTTATCCAAACTTATTCTGTAATTTCAATCCATATTTCATTTCGACGTAAAAACCAAAGTTGAAGAGGAGAATTGTACCTAGCAAGCAGGGGGCTTCCTTTTACTGTAACGCCATTTTTCTTTAATGCCAATTCAAACTCGCCTAGCTTTTTTTGATATCGCTCTTCAGACCAAGATCCAGAATAAGTAAAAACAGCAACAGTACGAGAGGGTATTTGTCTAAGTTCGACTCGAGAATCATTAGGAATTGGTAAGGTCTCAAGAGTGTATTGCGTGGGCATAGTAAATTGAACCAGAAATCCCGATTGTGATTTACTCATAGAAACAGGTGCATTCATTTCAATTTTCTCTGAAGCTGCAGCCGCCATTTGGTTAACCGGAGCTGTCATTGCAATTTTTGTTTTGGATTTATTTCCTCCAAAAATATAACCCGCAAGAATTCTAAATGCCTGATTGCCTGCATTCTCAAAATCTGCATCAACTTTGGTCTCCGCTACAATCACAGATGCATATTTTCGAATTTCATAGCTTTGGTTTTTTGAAATAACTGAATACGCTGGCTCTTCAATCGCCATTACTCCTCCAGTAAATAGAAAAAGAAAAGGTAAAATAACAACAAACTTCATTCGTCATCCTATCACTAACGGACAATATGGTAAATTTTTGATCAATTTTTTAATTTGTTAACCGATTCTTTACTAACTCTGCCAAAAGAAGATGATTTTTCTTTTTTTCATCAGTCATTTTATCAAATAAATTAACCATCATTGAGAGTCTAGGATTTTTAGCAAAGAATTCACGATTCTTGTCAATAAAGCTCCAGTAAAGCGCATCCATCTCAACACTCCACTCACCCTTTTTATAATCACTCATTTTAATTATATAATTAGATCCACAAATATAAGGCTTGGTCGCAAAAATTCCGCCATCGCTAAATTGCCCCATGCCATAAACATTTGGTCCCATTACCCAATCCATACTGTCAACAAACATTTCATTAAACCAGCGGTGAACTTCACCAGGATCAATTTCACACAACAACATAATGTTACTCATGATCATCAGACGTTCGATGTGGTGGAGATAGGCACATTTAGTAACTTTTTTAATGGCATTATCTACAGGATCAATACCAGTCGTAGCATCATACCAAGATGAATTTAATTTTCGTTTGTGATTAAAAAAGTTGGATTTATCTTGAATCTCACTGAACTCGTGATAAATACCACGGATGAATTCTCTCCATCCCATTATTTGTCTTACTAGTCCCTCGAGTGAATTGATTGGAATATTATTCTCTTTTGCAAATGCCAGACTTTTTAAAATAACTTCTTTGGGTGTTAAAAGCCCAAAATTCAACAATGGGCTCAGAAGAGAATGAAACAAGAAATCATTTTGAGAAGAGATCGCATCTTCAAAAGTTCCAAATTCACTAAAACGCTTTGTTAAAAATTCATCCAACCACCAAAGTGCATCATCTCTAGTAACTGGGAAAAAAAAATTTGTGCCATCAGAGAATAGCTCTCCAGGATGATCTGGAAATTCTTCATTAACGAGCTTAATTACCTCTAAAGTTGCTTGATCCACTTCTTTGATATCAATTTTAGGAATAGAAGTTGTTGCTTTTAGCTTATGACGATTATCATCATCAAAACTCCATTTTCCTCCGATGGGCTTTTGATTTTTATCAACTAAAATATTAAATTGCTTTCTGGAGTTTTCGTAAAAATTTTTCATGAATGGCTTTTTAAATTTATTTAAATATTTTTTAAAACTTTCATGATCGTTGAGAAATGCTGGCGCCTTATAAAAGACTATCTCAATTGAAAAATCCGAAGAAAACTGCTCAAGCATTTTTGAAAAAAATTTATCTTCTTTTTCAAATGCATGTATTTTAGTTATTTTTTTACTATGACAATAAAGTTGTAAGCGATCTATATATTTATTTGATCTCTCTTGATCTTGTAATTGGATATAATCAATATTATACCCAGACTTTTTAAGCTCAAGATATTTATGTCTTGAAGCAGATAAAATGAAAGCCAAGCGAAGCTTGTGATAGTTAAAATGCTCGCAAAGACAAAAGGATTCTATCATTAGAAATTGATAGGATTTAAAATTTTCAAAAAAGCTAATGGGAAACAAGTGATCGCCCAAAATTAAAAACAATTCTGAGTTCATAATCGCCTTTAAATTTATTCTTTGATTCTTGTCATAATATAAAGATATTGATTCTTAAATTCTTTTCCATTTGAGCCATAGAGAATCCGTAGATCTTCATCAGTATAAACTTCTCTTAATGTGCCTCCACCAAAAAATAATTTAACAATTAGACTAGGCACTACGGTAATTTGGTTTGGTAATTGGTCGTGTTCAGCCTCATCTACATATTCATAGATTGGCTTCTCATTCGGTCGTTTTCTCATTCCTATGAATTTGACAAATTTTACATCAAGCCCAACTGAATCATTTTTAGAAAGGTTATATTTGCCCTTTAAGTAATTAATATTTTTTTCTATTTTCGAAGAGGCATTCAAATTTGGTGATACGTTGTAATAAAAACCTTCTGGACTTATTACTTGATAGATTTCTTTAGCACTGATAGTAGGGTCGACACTTCGATCACTTTTTCTGTATTCGTAAGGTCCCCAAACTTGCTTCCATACACCAAAGAGTAATGATAAGCGCTCGCTTACATTTGGTTGCGGTTTCAAGATTAAGAGTTTTTGAACAAGTGGCTCTAATTCACGTTGAATTTTAAAGTCAGGGTCGCCTTGACCTTGATATTTTTCTGCAGTTTTAACTATTGTTTGCTTTAAAGCATTAATCTCTTCATAGTAGTTAGCAGAGGCTAAATTAGAAAAAATCAAAGTGATTGCTATCAAGACTATTTTCATTAAGTTCTCCTATTAATATTTAAACTCTAGCAATTAACATCTCAACTGAGAATAAGACGATGGCTAGACTATAATTTTTTCACAACTTGTAAAATTGGATTTGAATAATAATCTCTCTAATGAAAACAGATTTGGACAATATCGGTTTTGATAAAAAAGTTTAATCTTTAGAAAAGCAGGCAGATTAAAAAAAGATTCGTTTTTTGCTTTTAAAATTTCGAGGGGGACTAACTCATAAATACAAACACTTAGATTACTTCCATCATTTTCAAATAGTCAATCTTGCCCATTTCTTAACTTAAATAGCTGCCTAGATTGCTGCTTCATTGATAAAAAGGCACAAATATGATAACAGTGCCCACTTATGACAAATGAAAAAAAAGCCACACAAACACCAGCAATGGAGGATATTCATCAGTGCCTCAATGTACTTGAATATATCGCTGAACACAGCGAGCTCTTAACTGAACTCTCAGAAGAAAAAAGAATCGCACTTTTTAAAGCTTGTGGATTTATTTCTAAGCCAGACAAAAAAGAAATTAAGAAACGAAATAAGGATGTTAAATTTTTCCGGCAAAAACAATTAGTCGAGCAAAACAGACTCAAACGTGCACAGACTGGTATTCGCAGCGCTAGAGAAAATGCTATTTTCACTGCTCCAGAGCAATTGAAAATTGAAAGTGATAAAGCCTACGATGAGGCTTTAGAACTAGATAAAGCCCGCAACTGTTATATATGTAAAGCAGAATTCACCAAGCTTCACTTCTTCTACGATACCATGTGTAAAGAATGCGGCGATTTCAATTATCACAAGCGTTTTCAAATCACTGATCTAACCGGGCAAGTAGCTCTCATAACCGGCTCTCGCCTAAAAATAGGATACCACGCTGTCCTTATGCTGCTCAGATCAAATGCAACGGTAATAGCGACAACTCGCTTTCCTGTAGATTCGGCAATGAGATTTGCCAAAGAGAAAGATTATCCAGAATGGAAAGATCGATTGCATATCCATGGCCTTGATCTTCGCCACACACCATCTGTAGAAATATTTGCAAGCTTTGTTGAACATAAATTTGATAGACTTGATATTATTATCAACAATGCTGCCCAGACTGTACGCAGACCTCCAGGATTCTATGCCCATTTAATGGAAAACGAGTTACTTAATTTTCACGATTTGTCCCAAGAAGCTCAACT